>NZ_JAGWCX010000042.1:0-37606 GCF_020657775.1 Clostridioides sp. ZZV14-6345
AAATTGAACTAAATATCCTGCACTAATAGCTATCACAAATGTAACCACTATAAATATAATTATAAGTTGTTTTTTGAATAAGTTGTTCGATAAAATTATTATAACGCATCAATTTTGTTTGATATGTAAATCAAAATCATATCAAATAAACTTGATATGTGCAAGTATATTTTAAAAAATTTTAAGAATTAATTCTTTTGATAAAAACGCTTCTAACTCTTCCATGTTAATACTATAATAGTTCCATTTACCTTGTCTTTCTTTTATTATTAAATTAGCATCTAGTAACATTTTTAAATGATATGATAATTTTGATTGTGGCATATCAAAATATTCAACTAGTTCACAAACACATATACTTTCTTTTTTATTTAATTCTAATAAAATATTTAATCTTATACTATCTGACAATGATTTAAAGACTAATTCACATTTCTCTATGTCATTATGATTCTTCATTTTATTTCACCTCTTTTAAAATATAAATATAAACTTTATTTAACAACTGATAAATTGTAAATACATCATCATTTATTATAATTTTATTGTGCATAAACATATAACAACCAATAAAAAATTTAATTATAATAATTATAACATAGTATAAAATTTCTTTAAAATTATTTAAAAATTCAATTATATTTATTCAAATTTTTTAAATTTTCAAACAATTATATTGAATGATAGTTAATTTTATTGTATTATATAACTGTAGAGTAAAACTAAATCGGCAAAACTAGAGAAATTTAGTGACGCAAAGCTATAGGGACTAAAGCTTGTAAAATTTTTATAAGTTATGTTAGCCAGCTACCAAAAGATATATTCTTTTTGTTTTTATAAAAGTTTTTTAGGGGGATATGATAGTATCTACCTTTAACACAATAAATTTATTATAACAATAATATATTGACAATTACAAACATAAGTACCTTTATTTATTCTCTCCTTTTTATTCTATTCTTGAAATTTACTAAAATAAAATATATTCCTAGATTAGAAAATCACAATTATAAGGATATTATTCTGTTTATAATTTATATGATTTATACACTATATCATTCTTTAAAAAGAACGCTCCTCTGTTTAAAATAGTTTACAAAATACCATATAAAAAATTTAAATAATAGGAAAATATCAACAACGAACACCTACATATCAGAATCAAATAATGACATCAAAGGCCTCTCTAAGAGAAATATTGAAATGTTAGTTGAAAAACTGAAAAATTTATATTCCCTTTCAAATAAATCTTTTTTTCTTAACTCTATATGATAAAATATGATAAAATATTATAAAACATAACAAAACATAACAAAAACTTAGACATCTTATACAGATAATTAATCTCCCCATGTCTCTTCCTCACCTAGTATCAGGAATTGCTCTTTTGCTTTTATTTGGAAGAATGGGTCTTGGAGATTTCATTTACAAGATTCTTAAGCTTGATTTTGTATTTACAAAACAAGGTATAGTTTTAGCACAAGTATTTGTAAATCTCCCACTTACTATTAAAATACTTCACACTTCATTAAACGAAAGTAATGAAAAAATGGTATTTGTTGCACGCACTCTTGGATGTAGTGAATTTGGTGCAGTAGCTATGATAGCAGACTCTACATGTATGAAAACTGAAATTGTTCCTACATCAATATATTTAAATATGTCTACTGGTGATATAGATATTGCAATTGGAATAGCTGTAATTTTGATATTTATATCACTTACATGCTTGATGTTTTTTGAGATATTTTTTAATAGAGAGGTTGATAAAAATTAATATGTTAAAAATAAAAAACTTATCTCTTGATTTACCTAATTTTAAATTACAAGAAAATAGTTTAGATATTAATAACCATGAATATTTTGTTTTATTAGGTTCTAGTGGCTCAGGAAAAACTCTATTTCTAGAAACATTAGCAGGGAAATACCCCTCTGCTAACAGTAATTCATGTTACTCATGATATTTCTGAAGCAATGTTTTTTGCTCATAAGATAGGAATAATGAACAATGGAAAATAAATTATATTTTTGAGTTGAATGAAGAAATAAAACAGAAGGGAGAGTCTTTTTTCTATGAATATATTTGATACTTTGAAAGATTACTTATTAGAACAAGTCAATAGCATTATGTAACAACTCAATTGTAAATTTTCTATCACTGAATAAGCCAGTTTACTATTATGGAACTACGATAGCTGGTGCATCAAGTATTTTAGGTCTCAACAGACTCTGTTTTTGTAGTAAATAAGCAATTCCTTAGTAAGGAGTATACAAATATCAATGTATACTCCTTATAACTATTTTTTGATTAGCTATATACATAAATATTTTTTGATTTTAAATTAATAAAAAATTTTATTCCATTAATCTACTCTATATTTTTTAGTATTTAAGAAATAATTTTTAGTGCTTTGTTTGATAATATGACTAAGACAACTTTTCAGGAGATGATTAAATGACACTCAAAAACAAGAAATTTACCATAAATAAATATGGAATTTTATCTATCATTCTAGTTTTATGCTTAGTTTTAACAGGTTTTAATAGTTATATAAATTATAGTCATAAAAAATTTAAAGATTATGTTGTCTTCTATGTTCAGCATCAAGATGATGAAGTGTTGTGGGCTGGTAGTGCTATTTTAAATGCTATAAAAGAAAGAGGAAAAAATCATGTATTTGTGGTTCTAGTATCTACTGGACGTGGTATATATGTTTTTAATAAATATAAAAAATATGAAAATCTTACAGATATGCAAAAATCAGAATACAGGAACAGAGAATTTTTAGCTTCTCTTGATAATCTTGGCGTAAAAAAAGAGAATATAATACTATTACCAAAAAAAAATGTAAATGGTAATACTGACTTTAATTACATGGAAAAAGTTGCTCTTATTTTTGAAGAAAAGCTTAAAAGTGTGACTCATATAGCACATACCTATAAGTTGGATGACCATTTACAACATTTAAAAAATGGTTCAGTTATCCAAAATTTATATAATGCTGGTAAAATAAAAGATGCTAAATATTTTGTAAAACCTAAATTTGCTGATAAAATAACCTTTAATAATAAGATAGTTTATAAAGCTAATTCTACTGAAGATTATGAAAAAGTAAAAAATGCCTGTGAGCAATACAAACTTGTTGATGAGTTAGAATATAGAGAAGGAATTGGCTATAAATCTGACCATAAATCGTTTGATGAATTATTAAGCAATAAAGATGTTCCTGCTATACTCCATACACCTAATTTATAATAAATATTTATTTTAACTTAAATTGCGCAATAAGGAAATTTATTTGAGATTTTGTAATATGTCACTTTATTGTATTATTCTACTTTTTCTAATCTAATTATTACCTTTATAAAATGGTTATATGTTTTCAAGTTGACAGTTAATAAATAAAGGGTGGATTTTCTACCCTTTACAAAGTCTCAAAAATAGCTTTTATAATTTATTCTGTGTACATATTTATAATGAACTATATTAAAATAAATATTTGTTGTAAATTCTTAATAATGAGATTTAAATGATTGAACTATATAACCTACTGCACTTATGACGTCATTCTCTACTAATGTACATACATATATATCGTGATATCGTATATTTGTTTTAAAAAATGAAAATACATCTACAAATAATATATTTTTAAGTTATTTAAACAAGAAAAAAACCTCCTTGGAGGTCTCTTTCTAAATGTTGGGGTTTATATTTACATATTTTTTTGATTATACCTTTTTGGTGTGATATTAATACATTTTAAATTATATTTCTCTATAATTCATCATGTATTTCATCTTTCTGTATTTATAATATCACATAGTGTTTCCATAATCAGTTACATCTCTGTTACCTAAGATTACAATTTTGTAATATTTGTAATCCTAGGTATAAATTTACATTCATTCTCCAATATAAATATATGCTTTTTATTTACCCTAAAGACCTTTTAACTCATATTTTTCTAAGAAAAGTTTTAACTGAGAATAAATCTGTTCTGCTCCACCAATTTTATTTGATTCAATATTCAAAGCTAATAGTGGTTCATGTAGTGATATTCTAAGTAAAAACCATCCATCTCCATTTGATTCATTACAATTAACTCTTATACCTTCAAAATTATTTGGTGCTACAGACCATCCATTCACACTTCTAACATGAGAATCTAAATCCTTTAATATATCTTCTGCATATGCTCTAAAGTCTTCTTTATTAATGCCTATTCTAACCTCTTTTTCTTCCTTTGCTTCTTCAAGGTTTTCTATCAATTCTTCTATAGTCTTTCCTTCTAAAGATAGTTTTGCTACTTTTATTAAAATTTTAGCTATTAAGTATGCTCCATCATCCAAAAAGTAATTTTCTTTTAAAGCAGCATGTCCAGATGTTTCTATAGCTAAATGACACTCTTCACCTTCACTATTTAATCTTATGGCTTCATTTATTACATTTTTATATCCTCTTTTAAATCTATGATGTCTTCCTCCCAATTCACTTATGAATTTAGCAAGTCCTTCAGAAGTAATAGAATCAGTTACTATAGCTGTTTTTGGATGTTCTTCCAATATTATTGATGATATAACAGCTATAAGAGCATTTTTATTTATTGGTTTACCATTTTTACCTACAATGGCAGCTCTATCTACATCTGTATCAAATATTATTCCTAAATCGCTCTTATTATCCAACACAGCTTTACATATGCTTTCCATTGCTTCTTTATTTTCAGGATTTGGTATATGATTTGGGAACATACCATCTGGGTCCAAAAACTGACTCCCTGTTGTATCTGCTCCCAGTATGTGTAAAACTTTTTCAGCAAAGAATCCACCAGCTCCATTTCCTGCATCAACTAATATCTTAAGCCCAGAAAAAGGCTTTTCATAATTTTTACTTGAATTTACACCTTTTCTAATTTTATCTATCAATAAATTAGAATAATCTTCAATTAAATTTTTTACTATAACTTCACCTTTTTTATCTACTTCTTCATAATCCATACTATCATTTTTAACAGCTATATCCAACATTTCTTTTATATCAGTTTTTTCTAAACCACCATTTTCTGTAAAAAACTTTAAACCATTATAATAATAAGGTAAGTGACTAGCTGTAATCATAATCGAACCATCAGAATTGTATCCATCCATAATAGTTGTCATAAACATTGCTGGAGTTGTAGCAATCTCACAATCAATTACATTGCAATTATTGTTAGTTAAAATTTCAATAACAATACTTCTAAACTTACTTCCTGTTATCCTAGAATCAGTTCCTATAGCAACAGTTACTTTATCTTTCTTAGTCTTTTCTTTTAGCCAAATATGAAATGCTTTAGCTATTTTTCTTACTTCTTCTACAGTTAGGTTAACTTCTTTAGAATCATTTTCATACGCTATTCCTCTAACATCAGTACCATTTTGCAGTTTATATAGGTCTCCCATAAAAAATTCTCCTTACTCAACTAAAATTTTTATTAAATATTATAAAATTTCTTGTTTCTATCTAAACTTTTCACAATTAAACAGAAACATCTTATACTTTTATTACATAGTTACTTTATACTTTCTTTTAGTTCTTCTATTTTATATTTATATGAAGTTGGAGGCTTGTCATTAAATAAAGCTGAAGTACCAACAACATATATATCTACTTTTTTACCATTCATAAGTTTAATAGTATCCTTATTTATGTTTCCATCAACCTCTATAAATGGAGGATTATCATAATCTTTTAGTATCTCTGTAAGTTTATCTAACTTATCCAACACAGGAAGATTAAACTTTTGACCTGCAAATCCTGGATTTACTGTCATTACTAAGATACCCTCAACCAAACCTATATATTCTTCTATTTTATCCACACTTGTTTGAGGACTTATTGCTAACACTGGAGCTATACCATAATTTCTTAATTTTTGTATATCAGCTTTTACATCTGTACTCGATTCTACATGAAAAGAAATATATTTTGGCTTTATATAAGACATCATATCAATATATTTATCTGGAGTTTCTGTGGCTAAATGAATGTCTAAGGGTATTGTTGTATTTTCACTTATTGATTTTAATAGCTCCGGTCCCATAGCTAAGTTTTTGACAAATATTCCATCCATAACATCACAATGAAGTAATTTTACATCTGCTTCTTCAAGAGCTTCTAATTCCTTTTTTAACTTCATTTGGTCTGCACACATTATTGAAGCACAAATAATAGACATAACGTTCCCCCTTGTTATAAATTTTAGATATTTATAAATTTTCTTTTTCTATATTATCAATCATTTGTAATCTTCTTGCATGTCTTTCTCCATTATAACTTGAATTTAACCATTCTTCAACAATTCTCATTGCCAATCCTTTCCCAATAACTCTTTCACCTAAACAAAGTACATTTGTATTATTATGTTCTCTAGTAGCTTGAGCTGAAAAACAGTCAGAAACAACAGCAGCTCTGATTCCTTTAAACTTATTTGCTGCAATAGACATACCTATTCCTGTTCCACAACAAAGTATGCCTAAATCTGATTTTTTACTTTGGACGTTTTGACTTACCTTTTTTGCATATATTGGGAAATCTACACTTTCTTTTGAATTTGTACCCACATCTTCAACTTCTATACCTTTATTTATTAAATTTTCCTTTATATATTCCTTTAATTCATAACCACCATGGTCACATCCAATAGATATTTTCATTAAATAACACCTCTTTTTATAATTTTTTTCTTATCTTTATATTAATTTATAATTATCATAAAAATAAAGTATTGTAAAAATAAAGCTGTCCCATTGTAGAAATTTCTTTCTATTTTTAAGACAGCTTTAATTGATTTACGTCAAATCAATTTGTTATTTAGACATATTTATATCTATAACAACTCTTTTATATTTTTTACTATATCTTCTGTAGTTAATCCATAATGTTTTAATAAATCAGCTGGTGTACCTGATTGACCAAATACATCCTTAACACCAATTCTTCTAACTACTACATCTTTAGTTTCTGCTAAAGCTTCACATACAGCTGAACCTAAACCACCTATTATACTGTGTTCCTCTGCTGTAACTACTTTTCCAGTTTTCTTAGCAGTTTCTTTTATTAAAGCTTCATCTAATGGTTTTATTGTAGAAATATTAACAACTTCTACACTTATACCTTCTTTAGCAAGTTCTTCTGCTGCTTCTAAAGCTTTTGCTACCATTATTCCTGTAGCTATTACTGTTATGTCAGAACCTTCTCTTAAAACAGTTCCTTTTCCTATTTCAAATTTATAGTTTTCACTGTTTACATCAGGAGTTGCAGCTCTACCTAATCTTATATATACAGGTCCATTATAATCAATAGATGCAAGTATAGCTTGTCTTGCTTCTAAAGCATCTGCTGGATTTAATACAACCATATTTGGTATACCTCTCATTAGAGATATATCTTCTATAGCTTGATGGCTACCACCATCTTCACCTACTGTTACACCTGCATGAGTAGCTGCTATTTTAACATTTAAATTTGGATATGCTACAGAGTTTCTTATTTGCTCATAGCCTCTTCCTGCTGCAAATATTGCAAAAGTACTTGCAAAAGGTATTTTCCCACAAGTAGCAAGACCTGCTGCTGTACCAATCATGTCACCTTCTGCTATCCCCATATCAAAAAATCTATCTGGGGCAACTTCTTTAAATGATATACTTTTTGTAGCTTTTCCTAAATCTGCATCTAATACTACTATATCTTTATTTTCTGCAAGTTCTTTTAACACTTGTCCGTAAGCTTCTCTAGTTGCTATTCCCATTCCTATAGACCTCCTTCTAAATCTTTCAATGCTTGCTCTGCTTGTTCTGCATTTGGAGCTGTTCCATGCCATGCAGCATTATTTTCCATAAATGAAACACCTTTACCTTTTACTGTCTTAGCTATTATTACAGTTGGTTTTCCTGTAACTTTTTTAGCTTCATCAATTGCATTTCCTATTTCTTCAAAAGAATGTCCATTTATTACCATTACATTCCATCCAAAAGATTTGAATTTGTCATCTACTGGATTTACATTCATTACTTCTTCATTAGAACCATCTATTTGTAATCCGTTTAAGTCAACAAATGCAATTAAATTATCTAATTTGTAATGTGATGCTGTCATTGCAGCTTCCCATATTTGACCTTCTTGGATTTCTCCATCACCTAATATAGTATACACTGTATAGTCTTTATTATCTAATTTCCCTGCAAGTGCCATACCATTTGCTGCAGATAGCCCTTGACCAAGAGAACCAGTAGACATATCGATACCTGCTACTTTTTTCATGTCTGGATGACCTTGTAACTTAGAACCAAATTTTCTTAGTGTTAGTAACTCTTCTTCTGGGAAAAATCCTTTTTCTGCCAATGTAGCATATAGCGCTGGTGCTGCATGACCTTTTGATAAAACAAATCTATCTCTGTCATCCATTTTTGGATTTTCTACACATACATTCATCTTATCAAAATATAATACTGTTAACATATCAGCTATTGATAATGAACCACCTGGATGTCCGCTTTTAGCTTCTGCAACCATTTTTATTATGTTTTTTCTAATATTATTAGAATGATCTCTAAGAGTGCTCATACTTTTTTCCTCCTGTTATTTTTTAAGACCTTACATTTTTTATCCTACAGTAGATTTTACAATTTTTTTTTAAATAATACAAATGTTTTTTTAAGATTTTACTGCTACTTTTATTTCTTCTCCATTCATTAAAGCTGTAATACCCTCTTTAAATTCGTCTAAATCAACAGTTCTAGTAACCAAAGCTTCTGTATTTACTTTTCCACTTGCCATTAAATCTAGTGCTATAACCCAAGAACTTGGCTTTTGTGATCTACTTCCTATATATTGTAACTCTCTTTGTATTATTGCTTCTTGGTCCATTTCATTTAATTTTTTAGCAAATATTCCAACTTGTACGAAAGTACCTTTTTTTCTAAGTAGTCTTAAAGCTTCATTAACTGCTGGCATAAATCCAGAACAATCAAATCCTTTATTTACTCCATTTCCATCAGTCATTTCATTTACTACATCTGCTAAACTTTCTTCCATTACATTTACTGTTCTATCTACTCCAAGATTCTTAGCTATTTCTAATCTCTCTTTATCTTTTGTAACACCAGACATTATAACTGTAGCACCTTGAGATTTAACAACTTGAGCTAATAATAAACCAATTGGTCCTGGTCCTATTATTAAAACTGTATCAGTGCTTTCTATAGTAGTCTTTTCAAGAGCTGCATGAACACAACAAGCTAGTGGCTCTGTAAGGGCTGCTGATAATAAAGATACATTTTCAGGAAGTACATGTATACTTTCCTCTCTTGATAATACATACTCAGCAAAACTTCCATTTACTTGAGTACCAATACCTTTTCTAGTTGGGCATAAGTTATAATCTTTAGTTGCACAGTATATACATTTCTCACAAGTTGCAAAAGTAGTTTCTGATGTAACTCTATCTCCTACCTTTATATTTTTAACATCTTCTCCTACTTCTACAACAATTCCAGAAAATTCATGACCTAATGTTACTGGAGCTTTTATATTTGCATATTCACCTTTAAATGAATGTATGTCTGAACCACATATACCACTATATTCTACTTTTATTTTAACCTTGTCTCCTGTAGCTTTTGGTTCTTCTACTTCTAACACTTCTACATTATCATAGCCTGGTTTAGTTTTAACTACTGCCTTCATTATTTTTCAACCCCTTGCGGTAAAATTAATATTTTATTGAATTCTTCTTTTCTATCTCTTATCATTTCAAATGCTTTGTAAGTGTCTTCAAGTGAGAATCTATGAGATACCATTTCCTTTAATTTTATTTTTCCTTCGTTAACTAGATTGATTCCCTTAGTCCACTCTTGCCCTGGGAATGGTGCAGAATAAGAATTCCAGAAACCTTTTAATTCTAGTTCTTTTCTAAATATATTTTCAAATGCCTCTTCTGATAAAGTTATATCTGAATATGCTATTCCTAAAAATCCTATTTTACTTTTCTTTTTAGTTATAAGTAAACATTGTTCTTGAGTTATTTTTGAGCCTGCACATTCAAGAGCTATATCAACACCTTTACCACCAGTAAGTTCTTTTATTTTTTCTACTGGGTTAACATCTTTAGCATTGATTATTATATCAGCTCCTAATTCCTTTGATTCTCTTAATTTATTATCAGATATATCAACTGCTATAATTGTTCCTGCTCCTGCTATTTTAAGTCCTTGTATTACTAACTGTCCCATTGTTCCACTACCCATTACGGCTACAGTGTCTCCAACTTGAACACCTATATTAAGTACTCCATGCATAGCAACTGCTAGTGGCTCTATCATAGCGGCATCTTCAAAGTCCATATCTCCTATTGGAAGTACATTTGTAGCTTTTATATTTGCATACTCTGCAAAGGCTCCAAAGCTTTTAGCTCCTAACATTCCATGGTCATCACATAGTGAAAATAATCCTCTTTTACAATATTCACATTCATTACAAGGTATAAAAGGAATTGCAACTACTCTATCTCCAACCTTTACATTTTTTACATCCTTACCAACTTCAGCAATTACTCCAGAAAATTCATGTCCTGGTATAGCTGGAACTGGATATTTCCAATGTTTTAATACTCTTGGAGGATCTGACCCACATATTCCTGCTGCCATAACTTTTATTTTTACTTCATCACTTTCACATGGTTTTATTTCTATATCTTCAAATCTCATATCATTTGTGCCATGTAATACTGCTGCTTTCACGATAAATTTCCTCCTCTTGTATTTTGTATTTTTAAAAATTTATAAAAAATATTACTCTTTTCTAGTAGCTGCTAAATGTTAAATTTTCGCATACTTTACTAAAAAAGAGTAATCTCTATTAACTACATATTAGAATATTCCAAATGAAGAAACTAATTGAGATAATTTCAATATTCCCCATTTTAGCAAGTTACCACCTGTATCTATACTTGTAACCATTGTTGTTCCTTTTGGCATCATATTTGCTTGCTGTAATAATTGTGTATGAACATCTGCAAAGTTTGTAGCCATATAAAGTGATATAGCTATTACTATTGTTCCTGTTATAACTGATTGAACTATATTACCTTTTCTAAAGCACACTATAAATGCCATATAAAATGGTATTGTCGCTAAGTCTCCAAATGGTAAAACTTTGTTTCCTGGTAGTATAACTGCTAGGAATAAAGTTATAGGAACAAGTATCAGAGCTGTTGATATAACTGCTGGATGTCCAGTTGCTACTGCTGCATCTAGACCTATATAAAGTTCTCTGTCTCCATATTTTGCTTGTAAGAAATCTCTTATTGATTCTGAAATTGGAATTAAACCTTCCATTAATATTCTAACCATTCTAGGCATAAGCAACATTACTGCACCCATTGATATACCTACATTGAATATTCCTGCTACATCATATCCAGCAAGTGCTCCAAGTATTATACCTAGTATAATCCCCATCATCATTGGTTCTCCAAATATACCAAATCTTTTTTGTATAGAATCTGGGTCTGCTTGTATTTTATTTATTCCTGGTATTTTTTCAACAAATTTACCTACTAAATATCCAAGTGGAGCAAATGAAGCTGTTGAACCAGTTGGTAATGCTATACCTTCCAAATCATAAAACTCCTGAACATTTTTTGCTGTCTTTTCTGCAATAAATAGTACTAATAATTCCAT
Organism: Clostridioides sp. ZZV14-6345; assembly: GCF_020657775.1. Taxonomy (NCBI): domain Bacteria; kingdom Bacillati; phylum Bacillota; class Clostridia; order Peptostreptococcales; family Peptostreptococcaceae; genus Clostridioides; species Clostridioides sp. ZZV14-6345. The sequence continues at coordinate 11,725 of NZ_JAGWCX010000042.1, forward strand.
TAATATCGCACAGAATATAGCCCAAACATAACTTCCTGTTACTATATATCCAACTGCACCTGCTACTATAAAGTGCCAATAATTCCATATATCAACGTTTAATATCTTTGTTTTATTGAAGTATAATAATAGTAAGTTTACTAATAAACAAACTGGTATTAATATTGGTGCAACTGGTGAAGCCCATGTTGCTGATGCTGTTGTTGGCCACCCAACATCTATTACTGTTAAATTAAGTCCAAATCTTTCAACCATTCCTTGAGCTGCTGGACCTAATGTTGATGTTAATAGATTTACAACTAAGTTTATACCTACAAAGCCTATACCAATTGTAAGACCTGACTTTAAAGCTTTTGTAAACTTAATTCTAAATATCATTCCTAATACTACAATTGTTATTGGTAGTATTACTGTTGGTCCCATATTTAAAATGTACTGTACTATTGCTAATAATTTATCCATTTATAAATCCTCCTTTTTCTGTTTTATAAAATATGATTTCAATGTATTTATGATAGGATTATTTTAAAGCATCTAATATTTTTTTATCTAATGCTGCTGTATTTACTCCAGTTATATACGCTGTTGCTTTTATTGCTGGTATATTATAAGTTGTTGGTAATATAGTTGTTGATACTATTAAATCTGCTCCTTCTTGCTTTGTTGCACATTCAGCTATTTTGCATTGTATAACTTCTGCTTGTATATTATTTTCCTTAACTAATCTCTCTACCTTGTCACAAACCACTGTTGATGTTGCTATTCCTGCTCCGCATGCTACTAATATTTTTTTCATTTTTATTTCCTCCTAATAATTTTATTTTTCTATTTTTTATTTTAGTACTTTTTTATTTTTATAAAGACTTTATTGTCTTTAAAACTTCTTCTTTATCAGTAGAATTCATTAATTTATCAACCAGCTCTTTATTTTGCATAATTCCCATTAATTCTGTTAATACAGATAATTGACTGTGTGGTTGATTAAGTCCTAATACGAAAGCCAAATTTACAGGTACTTTTTCATCTTGGTCTTCCATAGAACTAAATACTACTGGTTCATTAAAAGTACAGACTGCTATAAATTGTTCTTTAATATATTCTGCATCTGTATGTGGTATGGCTACTCCATAATCACCTAGATTTAAACCTGTTGGAAATACATTTTCTCTTGCTAATATTTTTTCTCCAAATTCTTCTTTTACAAAGCCTAATTCAAAAACTTTATTATGTATTTCTTTAAAGAAATCTTCTTTTGTTTTACACTCCATTTTAAGGTTTATAACTTTATCACTTACAAAATTTATAAACTCCATATTTACACCTCCTAATTGCACTTATCTTACATCTGGTTTTCTTGTCTTTATATAAAGCATGTCGTGTGCCAAAAAGTGGCTCTTTTTGTGAAACACGAGAAAATGTTTTCCCTAAAGCAATGCTCTCATATAGGATTTTAGCTGACTTTCATTGATAAATTTTTTTTAATTTTTATTTTAATTTTTACTTGTTAATCACTTAACTAGCCATACTTTTTTATATTTTTTGTGGTTTTTTTTGTTACAGAAATGATTTTTTTGTTTTTTATAAATGGTTTAATTTTATATGTTCCACTTTCATTAACCTTTACTTGAAATGTACTTGTCTTAAGATTATTTCCTTCGAAAACAGGATTTTTATCATCCTCTTGTATTACAACATCTAATTTTCCAGAGTCATTAACTATTTCCACATCTATTACATCGTCTTTTTCTAAAGTTAACAATTGTGAATCTGTAGTATTGAACATACTATATTCCATTACAAGTTCACTATCACTTCCTGTACGACTACCATTAAATTCACTGTATTTACAAGATACCAGAAAAATACCTAAAATCAATATAAAAAAAGATTATATATTCTATTTATCAATAAAAAAGCTAATCCTATAAAATCATATAAATAAATTTCATAGAATTAGCCTTATACCAAGTAATTGACTGCTTAGCAATTAAGTAGTTTTAAATTTTATACTAAATCAAATTTTTTACATCTCTCTTTTCTATACTAATAGTTAGCTTAAAATTTCTTTTATTTCATTTTTATCTTCAGTATTTAATAAAACTTCTAGAGTCTGCTGGTCATTAATCTTTGAAAATAAGCTTCGTATTTCCTTCTTATTATTTTCTTTAAGTGCCAATAGTACAACCAAATCCACCATAAATTTATTGTCCCATACTATAGGCTTATTCAACCTTGCGATTGCTATTGCAGGCTTTATAACGTTTTCTGGAAGTCCATGTGGCACAGCTACCTTAGAAGCCATCACGACACTTCCCATTGCCTCTCTTTTATATACACTTAATATATATTTTGAATCCACATATCCACCTTCTTCAAGCTTTGAGACAAGGGTATCAATTATATATTCCTTTGAAATTCCTTCGAAATTATATAAAATCAAATCTTCATGTATTAAATTATTCAGCTGGTTTTCAGTATTTAAAGCTGGTTGTTTATTATTTAAATACTCTAATACTTTATTGATACCATTTTTTCCAAGTACCTCATTATAAGAAATAAAAGGTACGTTTTTATAATCTATATCAATAGTTCCACAGATAGCAATAATATTGTATTCAGCTTCAATATCATTTAACTCTTCTTCTAAATTGTTATTTAAAAAAGCAATTGGCTTTACTTCAATTGAAGTATCATATTCCTTAATTTGTTTTTCTATATGCTCTTTTAGATTTAAAGCTGTACCTACACCACTCAAACACAGAGTAATGATTACATTTTTCTTTCCATACTCATTTTTTCTATAACTAAATTTATTTGTATTTATCATGGCATAATTTTTATTTTTCTTTAAATCTGCTATTATACTATCCAAACTTTTACCTTCAATAGTTGCAAGTTTTCCTGCTTCCATTGCCAATAATGTATCTACTCTATTTACAGTTTTACATCTAATGCCAAGTCTTTTTTCAACCTCATCACCAAGAATTACTAAAGACCCCATATCAATTAGAACTAGAATACCTTTTCTAGCTTCTATCTTTTGAAGCTCCTCTAATACATGTTCTATGCCTTCTGATGGTGAATCTGTAAGCGCTATTTCTATACCTAGTGTACATTCTATACCAAGAATATGATTTACAACTTTAGACATTTCAATGCCAACTTTACCATGTGTGACTATTACTACCTTTACTTTATCTTTTATACTTTCCTCATTATAACAAAATTTATTTATATAGTAAGCCAAATATCCAAGTTCATCCTCTGGAAATGTTACTTGTGTTAAATCTTCCACTATACCCATTATATATCTTGATAGCTCATATTCCATTGGCATTGACGCTTTTATTTTATCTAAGCTCGGATTTATTATAGTTTTTCCATCTTTTATCCTACCTATAGCATGTTCAATGTGAATTGCTAGAGCCAAATACAAGCCTTGATTTACATGTTTAAACTGCTCCTTAATAAATACAATTACCTTATCCATTATCTCCAATGTAGACTCTTTTAACTGTCCTCCCCAATCTATTCGACTTCTTCTATCAGATAAATTTTTATTATTTTTAATAGCATTAAACTTCTTATCTAACTTTTCTATAAATGCATTTTTTAATTCTTCTTCTGAAAAACATCTACTTTCTAGAACTTTAAGCTCTTTTTCTGCATAATTATATATCTCACTTATCTCATTATCAGATAAAATTCTATTTTTCCCACTCACCAATTCACTGATATCTATATATATATCTTCAACTGAAAACTCAGAATATTTTTCACTTTTACAATTACAATCATAATATCCACTTTTTATATAATCCCTTAAACTATCTAAATCTATAATTACCTTGTCACTAGAAAATATCGATTTACTAAAAGCTCTAGCACAAGTTACTTGTATATCACTCTTTAGCTGACCTATATTTCCAGTACACTTATAATTCATAAGTGCACACATAACTTCTTTAGTTATTATAAAATTCTTGTTTACTCTTTTTGCTTCTCTTTCAAAAAATTTTATTATTATTTCATATCTTTCTGATTTTGGTCTTTCGCTCATGTTAGGTAAATTTATTACCATTGGTATACGTCTTCTAAACGTTTGAAGTAAATTAGAATCTGGATTTTCTGTTGTGGCACTTATTATGAGAACATTTGCCTTTCTATTAGAACTACTTTCTCCTAATCTTCTAAATTCGCCTCTATCTATTAATGAAAATAAAATCTCTTGCCCGGCAGCAGGCAATCTATGAATTTCATCCAAAAATAAAATTCCATTATTGGCTTGTTCTACAAGCCCTTCTCTATTTGCATCAGCTCCTGTATATGCACCCTTTACTACTCCAAATAGTTGAGCTATCAATAGATTAGGATTTTCTGCATAATCTGCACAGTTAAATACTATAAATGGACTGTTCTCTTCTTTAATATTGTTTTTTACAGCATATTTATACATGCATGTAGCTAGTTCACTTTTACCTACACCTGTCTCTCCATATATTATTGTATGAAGACCATTAGGGGGATACATTATTGCTGACTTAGCTAGGTTTACCTTTTCTTTTAAGCTTCCCTTTATACCGATTAATTCCTCAAACCCATCTTCTTCTACAGCCTTACTTACCTTTACATACTTTCCTGATGATGCTAGGTCTTTATCTTTAATCCCGCTCTTTGACTGATTCAAATTCTCTTCTTTTAGTAATTTGGACACTGCACTTCTTGATATGTTATATCCATTTTCTATTAGTATCTCTGTTATTTTTCTTTCAGACATTTGAGGATTTTCACTTACAATTTTTGATATATCTTTTATTAATATTTTTTTTCTTCTTTCTCTCGAATCTAAAATATTATTTTTTTTTCTAACTGCTATTACTTCAGACCTAGCTACATTTAACATTTCAGCAAGTTCTTGGTCAGTATATGGATTTTTTTTATCTTCTCTTTGTATCTCTCTTAATATTTTATCCATTTTTCGCCTCCTCACTTAAAAAATTAATCTACTTCAATATATTTGTTTCAATATATTATACACCAAAATAAGACTAGGCAAAATAGCCTAGCCTTATTACTCAGAATTTCCATAATAACCTCTTTAATATATTTATAATTGCATCTTTTAATTATAATTTTAAAGAAGCACCTTCCCAATCCTTCATAAAGCTATCTATCCCTTTGTCTGTCAAAGGATGCTTAATCATTTGGTTTATAACCTTAAGAGGAACTGTTGCTATATCTGCTCCCATTCTAGCAGCTTGTAAAACATGTATTGGATTTCTAACACTAGCAACTATTATTTGAGCCTCAATACTATTCACACTAAATATGTCAACGATTTCTTCAATTAAATCAAGACCATTTTGTGATATATCATCTAATCTTCCAACAAAAGGACTTACATATGTAGCCCCAGCTCTAGCAGCTAAAAGAGCTTGTCCAGCAGAGAATATAAGTGTAACATTAGTCTTTATACCTTTATTTGATAGTACTTTAACTGCTTTTAGACCTTCTGCTGTCATAGGTATCTTTATAACTATATTTTTATGTATCTTAGATAATTTTTCTGCTTCTTCTATCATTCCTTTATGCTCTAAACTTATTACTTCTGCACTTATTGGTCCATCTACTATTTCACTTATTTCTTTAACTACCTCTATAAAATCTCTACCTTCTTTAGCTATTAGAGATGGATTGGTAGTCACTCCACATATTACGCCTAAATCGTTTGCTTCTTTTATTTCTTCAATATTAGCTGTGTCTATAAAAAATCTCATAAAAAATCCTCCATAATTACATAATTAAAATACGTGCTAAACACAAGTATATAATATCATAAATTACCTAAATTTTACAGTTCCATTATCTATAGATTCGACTACTGCTAAAGACTCTAATCTTACATCATTAGCCTTTAAAAGTGCTCCTCCAGCTTGGAAGCCTTTTTCAATTACAATTCCTACTCCAACTAAGTTTGCCTCTGCTTGCTCAATTAAATCTTTAAGTCCAAGAGCAGCTCTCCCATTTGCTAAGAAATCATCTACTATCAATATATTTTCACCTTTGTTTATGTACTTTTTAGAAACTTTAACTGAATATTCTTTTGCTTTAGTAAATGAATATACATTAGTTTCATATACATCTTTATCCAAATTTTTAGATTCCGATTTTTTTGCAAATACTACAGGTGCATTTTCAAAATACTGTGAAACAATTGATGCTATAGCTATTCCTGAAGCCTCTATTGTAAATATTTTATCCACCTTTTCTCCTTTGAATCTCTCTTTGAACTCTCTTCCTATTTCGTTTAAAAAAGCCACATCAATTTGATGATTTAAAAAACTATCAACTTTTAGTATATCATGTCCAGAAACACTGCCTTCTCTTAATATCTTTTCTTGTAAAGCTTTCATTGAACTTCCACCTAAACCTTTCTAAAATTATATTAATAAAAAAATTATATTTGCTCTAACTTTGCTATCTATATTGTTATCATTTTATATTAAAATACTAAAAAAGCTCCTGTCTATATCATAGACAGGAGCTTAAAATTCAAAGTAATTAACTTAATATATAATTTAAAATAAGTATAAACTATATCTTCTTCACTCCTGTAGTCAAGCTATTAATGGTAGCTTAGTAGAAACATTTGAACCATATTATCAAAAATATACAGGTAAATATATTAATTTATTCTTTTTAATTATATATTATAATTCTCTATTATTCAACAAATAATTCAAACTGTGTAGAGTAATATATTATATCTAATTTAGCATAATTCAATTTTTTCAAGCAAATTTATAAATTTTCCATAAATATATAACTTTTTTCGATATTATTTAAAAGTTCATCATCGTTTATATTAGCTATCTTAGCAATAGCTTTTTTTACTCCATCAGACTTTATTAATTCTTGTAATTCTACACTTTGGACATCTTCACTATTGTTATAATGAAGTGCTGCACCTATTCCAAGAATCAAATTGTCAACTGATAGCCCATATGATTTTGCTGTCATTAGAGGTTTAATCAATCTATCTTTATCACTTAATTTTCTTAATGGCTCTCTTCCCACTCTTACTACATCATCATTAAGATATGGATTTTTGAATCTATTTAAAATCTTATCAATATACTTATAGTGTGCTTTTGAATCAAAATTATATTTTTTAATTAATCCTTCTCCACTTTCTGTCATTGCATTCTTAACTATATTACAAATATATTCATCCTTTATACTTTCTTCTATAGTCTTGTAACCTTTTAGATATCCTATATAAGCTGTTATAGCATGACCTGTATTTAGTGTAAACAACTTACGTTCTATATAAGCCATAAGATTGTCAGCTAAATTCATTCCAACTATATTTGGTATTTCTCCTTTAAATCCTTGCTTCTCAACATTCCATTCATAAAAATTTTCAACTGTTACATCAAGAGGATTTTCATTTTTGCCAGGAGGAACTATTCTATCAACTGAACAGTTCGGAAAACCAACATAATTCTCTAAATATTCTACTTCTTCATTATTTAAATACTTAATTACTTCTTCTTTTAAAGAAGAACTTGCATATATTGCATTTTCACAAGCTATTATATTTAAATTACTTGTTAATCCCTTTTCTCTTCTAGTCTTTATACCTTTTGCAATTGTAGAAGCTATTTTAGTCAAAACTAAAGGTCCAACTGCTGTAGTTATTATTTCAGCCTCTACAATCTCGTCTATTATTTCTTCTTTTATAGATGAAACTGCACTTATATTATCAATTACTTCATCTATACATTCTAAATCTCTTATGTGTATAGTATATTTTTTATCTTTGTTTATTGAGCTCAATATCTCTTCGTTTACATCAGCAAATACTACATGATAGCCTGATTTAACTAACAAACCTCCAATAAATCCTCTTCCAATATTTCCTGCTCCAAACTGAATTGCCTTTTTCATGTTAAGTTCCTCCTAAGATTAGTTGGCAAAAGCTTCCATAAAAGCTTGTTTGTCATTTGAATTTTTTAGTCTTTCTGTTAAGTCATCATCCAAAACTACTGCTATATTAGATAGTATTTCCAAATGTTCATCTCCAACACCAGCTATCCCTATTAATAAATATGCTTTTTCCCCATCAAAATCTATACCATTAGGGAATTGTAATATAACTATTCCTGAAGATAAAATTTCTTTTTTTGCTTCATTTACACCATGTGGAATAGCAACACCCATTCCCATATATGTAGTCATTACTTTTTCTCTTTCTAACATTGATGGTATATATTCTTCTTTTACATATCCATTTTCAACCAATTTTCTTCCTGCTAAAGTTATAGCTTCTTCCTTTGAAACACTATCTAATCCTAAAAATATATTATTCTCATTCAACACTTTACTCATAATATCAACCTTCCTTTTTAATATTAATTTTATTTATCTATAAATGTTTTCAATTTGTTTGTATAAAAATTAAAAACTATATCTTTTATTTCTAATGACATCTCTTCTATAGAAAATTTATTTATTTTTTTAGTAAAAATTATATTATCTATTAGTGAACCACTTATTTCACTCATTATTTGTCTTTGATAACTTGGTGAATTTTTAGGAAGTAACATAAAAACTACACTGTCGATTTCTTCATTTGAATCTAGCATTATTCCATTATCTAGTTTTATTATTGCTAACTTCATAATATCTATTCTTTCACTCATACAATGTAACAATAGAATTTTGGATTCTTCTACATATGGAATTGAAATTTTTAATCTTTCTTCTAAAGATTCTTTTATAGATATTATATCTTCACTAGATTTTGCAAATATTTTTGATGAGTCCATAATAAGCTCACTTAAATCTTTACTTTTAAATTGTTCAAATTGAATTTCCTCTAAAAATTGAAGAATATCTTTTCCTATATTCATGCTTTCTGTTATCTGTTCATGCACTTTATTTTTACTTTTAGTATCAGTTTCTACATTTAAATTGATTAATTTATTTTGAGCTATAGATTTTATTTTTTCTTTGATTATCTGTTCATCATCTAAACTCATAAATGGACCTACACATATATAATCTAAGTCTGTATTTAACTCCACTGTAGATACAATTAAATCAACCTCTTTTTCCTTTAAATAATCTTCATCTATATTTATAGCTGATATGGTTTCAAGTATATTTAGATTAGGAAATTTATTTTCAATCTTAGTTGATAGAAATCTTGAAGTACCTATTCCAGTGGGACATGCTACAACAATATTTATATTAGTATACATCATTAAATTTTTTTCTATTGCTGATGCAAAGTGCATTGCAATATATCCTATTTCAGATTCAGGTATTGAATTTATATTTAGCTTATCTTTTATAATTCTAGAAATTTTTTCAACGCCATCATAAGCATATAAATACTTGCTTTTTATTTCATCTAAAAGAGGATTTCTTATTTCTAAACCCATATTCAACCTATTTATAGAAGGTCCTAAGTGATTTGCGAGGTCTCTAAATAATCTCTCGTCATTTTTTAGGCTTATTTTAAATTCATCTTCAGCTAAATCTATCATCTTATTTGTAATGTCCATTACTTCTATATCATCTAAGTTTAATGCCTTATGATTTGAAGATGACCTTTGCTTTGCACCTCTTATGTGCATAGTTATATATCCAACCTCATCCAGTGGTATATCCATACTAAAATCTACTTCCATACCTTTTACGATTTCTTGGGCTAGTTTAAACTCTTCTGTCATAGATAATTCTTTTAGAAACTCTTTATCCATAGTTATATTTTCACCATTTTTTATCCTCTGTAATGCCAATGAAATATGAACTACAAGCCCTATATATGCACTATCAGCTAAATTTACATCTAAATCTGAAAGCTTCTTTGTTAGTGTACTTTCAACTTTTCTTATTATGCACCTATCCATCAAATTTAAAAGTCTATTTTCACTTAAAATTTCTATTGTTTTATCTGTCTGTATATTCTCACTTATATTTCTGACCATATCTAGTATTTCTTTTTCATTGAATGAATCATATATAAGGTTCACATATGCCTCTCTAAAACTTTTTTCTTGACCTTTTAGGTACACACCAAGTCCTGGTTTTCTAACAAGCTCAATACCAAATCTTTCTAGCCATTTACTTGCTAAAGCAAAATCATTATTCAGTACTCCTTCAGATACCTTTAATATTTTTGCAAAATAATAAGATTTTACTGGCTCATTAGAAACTAGTAACTTTGATAATATAATTAAATTTCTTTCTTCTTTACTATATTCTTTTTCTATTTTTTCTTCTTCTAACAACTCAACTATAAAGTTTTGATTCTCTACATTTTCTTCTAAAATCAATCCCACTCCTGGTTTTTTTACAAAATTAAAATCATTTTCATCAAACCATTTTTCAATTCCAGACATATCTCTAAGCACAGTTCTTGAACTTAGCTCCAACTCTCCTGCAATCTCAGAAATAGTTATTGGGACGTTTTTCTTTGAATTTTCTACTATCATCAATATTATCTTTTTTTGTCTAGATGTAATCTTCTTTTTTTTCAAATTATCCACTCCTAATCAGTGGTACTTTTTATTTAGATTCTAATCTTTTAAACAATGTATCTAAATTTGGGTCATTTAAAAAGTTGTTTATTGAAACTATCTCTACACTTGAATTATTCTTAGCAACTCTTTCAACTAGCGTATTATGAGTTACTACTATTTGCGTATCATCTGGAAGATTATCAACAGATGAATTTGTAATTTCTATATTTAAGTCTAAGTTTTTTATTCTATTTTTAAATCTAGAAGCTCCCATTGCACTAGAACCCATTCCTGCATCACATGCAAATACAATCTTTTTAATTTCATTTACTCCAAATTGCTTTTCCTCAACATTTTTATCAGAATTTTTACTAGCAGATTTCATATCACTCATTTTTACTTTAGCTTCCTCTAAAGTACTATCTTCTTCGCTTTGGTTTACAGAAGCTCTCTTAACGAATGGTGCTGCTACTAAGAATGATACAACTGTTGCCACTGCAACTCCCGCTAATACTGGAAGTAATCCTCCCTTTGGAGCTAGTGCCATAAGTGCAAATATACTTCCTGGTGATGGTGCTGCTACAAGTCCAGCTCCTAATATTGAGAAAGTTAATATTCCTGCTGCTCCACCTGCCATTGTAGCTAATATTAAAACTGGATTCATTAAAATATATGGGAAGTAGATTTCATGAATACCACCAAAGAAATGTATTATCACAGCTCCTGGTGCTGATTGCTTCACACTTCCTCTACTAAACATCCAATATGCTAATAAAACTCCTAAACCTGGTCCAGGATTACTTTCTAATAAGAACATTATAGATTTACCTGCTTCTTTTGCTTCAGCTATACCTATAGGTCCTAATATACCATGATTTATTGCATTGTTTAAGAATAATACTTTTCCAGGCTCTATAAATGCTGAAACTAAAGGTAATAAACTTTTGCTAACTATAAACTGAACTCCAGATTCTATAAGAGCTGTACCTGCTACTATAGCTGGTCCAATTGCATAGAATCCTAATATTGCAAGAAGCATACCTATTATACCTATTGAAAAGTTATTTACTAACATTTCAAATCCTGTTGGTATTTTGCCATCTACAAATTTATCAAATTTCTTGATTACCCATCCTGCAAATGGTCCCATTATCATTGCTCCAATAAACATTGGTATATCTGCTCCAACGATTACTCCCATAGCCGCTGCTGCTCCTATTACTCCACCTCGTTGCCCTGCTATTGCTTTACCACCAGTATAGGCTATTAATAGTGGTAAAAGGTATTTTATCATTGGATCTCCTATAGTACTCAATTTTTCATTAGGCATCCAACCTGTTGGTATAAATAAGGCTGTTATAAGCCCCCATGCTATAAAAGCTCCTATATTTGGCATTACCATACCACTTAAAAATTTTCCTATTCGCTGTATAGATGTCTTTATTGTCGATTGATTAGAACTGCTCATAATTTTACCTCCATTTGAATTATATTCTATATCGATATGATTCCCTTTTGTTATACTTTTATTATAGAGTTTATATTTTATAGTAACAACTTTAAGAAACCGTTTCTATGTCACTTTAGATAATGACATTTGTCACTTTAGTTTTTGTTTAATTTTATTTATGTAGTATTTTAAGGTATCTATTTTTATAAAATATTTAAATTTAATAGAAAATCCAACAATAATTCAATTAAATAAATTTATTAGATGTAATTTTGGATATACTAATATAGACTTAATTTGCTTGTACTTTTGGTATTTATACACTCTATGACAATATTATCGACATAAAGTTTTACATGTATAATGAATAGATATTTAAAGATTAATTTCAAATTAGCTACTATCCAATATTAAACATTATTTAATATACAATTTTACCTTATAAGGCAATATATATTAAACAAATTCAATTAAAATAGTTTAAATTTTTCAAAAATCTCAATATTTGACAAAATACTTTAATAAAATTAAGGAATAAGTTATAATTAATACTATCAATTATAAAAAGTATAAAAATATAAGGAGTGATTAAAAAATGGCGTTTTATTTTGATACACCATCACATACTTTCAGTGAATACCTTCTTGTACCAGGATTCTCTTCTACTGACTGTATACCTGCTAATGTAAGTTTAAAAACACCTGTTACTAAATTTAAAAAGGGCGAGGAAGCAGATATTTATATGAATATACCTTTGACTTCTGCTATTATGCAATCCGTTTCCGATGACAAGATGGCTATTGCACTTGCTAAAGAAGGTGGTATTTCATTTATATATGGTTCTCAAACTATTGAAAACGAAGCTGCTATGGTAGCACGTGTTAAATCTCACAAGGCTGGTTTTGTTGTAAGTGATTCAAATATTAAACCTGATAACACATTAAGAGACATACTTGAATTAAAAGAAAAAACTGGACATTCTACAGTTGCTGTTACTGAAGATGGAACTTCAACTGGAAAATTATTAGGTATTGTTGCAAGTCGTGATTATCGTATAAGTCGTATGGATTTAGATACTAAGGTTAGTGAATTTATGACTCCTATGTCATCCATAGTTTATGCTAACAAGGATGTTACTTTAAAAGAGGCAAACAACATTATATGGGACCACAAGCTTAATTCTCTTCCTGTACTTGATGACAATGGTAATCTTATGTATATGGTATTCCGTAAAGATTACTCTTCTCATAAAGAAAATCCACTTGAACTTTTAGATTCTTCTAAAAGATATGTAGTTGGAGCTGGTATTAATACTAGAGACTTTGCTGAACGTGTTCCTGCTTTAGTTGAAGCTGGTGCTGATGTTTTATGTATAGATTCTTCAGAAGGTTTTTCTGAGTGGCAAAAAATAACTCTTGATTTCATTCGTGAAAAATATGGTGATACAGTTAAGGTTGGAGCTGGAAATGTAGTTGACCGTGAAGGATTCCTTTACCTAGCTGAAGCTGGTGCTGACTTCGTTAAAGTTGGTATTGGTGGTGGTTCTATATGTATCACTCGTGAACAAAAAGGTATAGGACGTGGACAAGCTACTTCTATAATTGAAGTTGCTCAAGCTAGAGATGAGTACTTTGAAAAAACAGGTATTTATGTCCCAATTTGTTCTGATGGTGGTATCGTTTATGACCATCATATAACTTTAGCTTTAGCTATGGGTGCAGATTTTATAATGCTTGGTAGATACTTCTCTCGTTTTGATGAGAGTCCAACTAACAAAGTTAATATAAATGGTAGTTATATGAAAGAATATTGGGGAGAAGGTTCTGCTCGTGCTAGAAACTGGCAAAGATATGACCTTGGTGGAGATAAGAAACTTTCTTTTGAGGAAGGTGTTGACTCTTATGTCCCTTATGCTGGTTCTTTAAAGGACAACGTAACTCTTTCTTTAAGTAAAGTTCGTTCTACTATGTGTAACTGTGGAGCACTTAGTATACCCGAACTTCAAAAAAATGCTAAGCTTACACTTGTATCTTCTACTAGTATAGTTGAAGGTGGAGCTCATGATGTAATGTTAAAAGATAATAGAAATTTATAATATAAATAAAAGTGTAGCTGATTTTAAAATCAACTACACTTTTTTATTTTATATAATTTTTTATTTAACTGTAAATTCAAGAAGCTTACTTTTAAGTTCATTTTCTATTTTTGATAATTCAACTTCTGCCTCTTGTCTCTTTATTCTACCATCATGTTGTATCTTAACGACCTCATCAATAGTAGATATTAAAGATTGATTAGTTTTCTTAATTGTATCTATATCTACAATTCCTCTTTCTGATTCTTTTGCTGTTTCTATTGTTCCCATCTTTAAAGTTTCTGCATTCTTTAATAAAAGCTCATTTGTCATATTACTAACCTCACGCTGTGCTTTCATAGCTTGGTTTAAGTGAGAAATTCCAAGAGCAAGTACTATTTGATTTTTCCATAATGGAATGGTATTTACTATAGTTGATTGAATCTTTTCTGCCATTAGATTATTACTATTTTGAACCAATCTTATCTGTGGAGCCATTTGAAGTGATACCATTCTAGTTAATTCTAGGTCATGAATCTTCTTTTCAAATCGGTCACAAAGTGAAACCATATCATTTACAGATTGAGCATCTTCTGTTGAACCAGACAAACTGGCTTTTTCTCTTAATTTTGGCATCTCATATTCTTTCATATCTTTTAATTTTTGTTTTCCTGCTATAATATACATAGTAAGTTCTTTTGAATAAGCTAAATTCAACTCATACATCTTATCAAGCATTGCTATATCTTTTAATATTTTAACTTGATGTTTTTGAAGTTCTTTACTCACTTTGTCTACATTTACTTCTGCACTATCATACTTAGTTTTTAAATTTGAAATTTTATTATTTGCCTTTTTAAAAATTCCTAAAAAACCACTTTGTTCTTTTTCCTCTGCTGAAAATGCTTTCAAATCAGTAACTAGATTTGTAAGCATATCTCCAACTTCTCCTAAATCTCTAGTTTTAACACTCTTTAAAGCTGTTTCAGAAAAACCTGCTACCTTTTTTTGGGCACCAGCTCCATATTGTAAAATCATATTTGTGTTTGTAATATCTATCTTTTCTGCAAATTCCTTTACCATCTTACGTTCAGATTCAGATAGCTTTTCTTCTTCTGGGTCTTTTTCAGCCTTTTTCATTAATAAGTCAGAATTATTTATATCACTTGTATTTGATTCTTCTCCAAATGGGTCAAGTGTTAAAGTTGGCATAACTGGTATATCATCTAGATTATTCATTATATATTTCTCTCCTCTTTATTCATAAAGTACTGATTATAATACAAAGTTTTATACTTTATGACTAATTAATTTTTTTAAAATAACAGAATATTTTTTCTATTAAAGTTAAAATTTACCACTCGTTAATCCCTCTTGAACTAACATATTCTCTAAAACAGTAATATCTGTAGATATGTCAATTGCTTCATCTTCAAACAAATAGTCTAATTGATTTTCAAAAGCTACTACAATCGTACTCATTGTATTTTCAATACTTTCCATAGTTGTTGTTATATTTTCTCTATCTATTCCTTGCCCTTCCAATGTATGATATGAATTTAAGAGCTTCAAAGTAGTTGGAAGATAATAGTCCATAAATTTTTGTATTTGAGTAAGTTTTGATGGGTCATGTTTTACAACATCAAATATTTTACTTGTAACATCTTCTACTTGTACAATTTTATTGCACATTGATTCTGACTGAATATTTTTATTAGCTTCTTTTATTTGTGCTAGATAATTCATTCCTTTATTTATAATCGTATCAACTTCACTGGCTTCATCATTTTTCTCTTCTTCTTTAACTTCGTATGCTATATCTTCATATGTTGGTGTAATGAAATCTTCATTTGTCAACACAATCTGATTATTTCTTTTATCAATATAAGTATTTATAAAGTAATTTTTGTCTATCATCTTTTGTACATCTTTTATTATAAAATTTAATGATTTAGATGTACTTTCTGCAATAAGCTCTACTGGAATAATATTTCTATTATTTATGATTGTACAATATCTTTTATAACGAGAAATTTGGTCTCCTAATCTCTTACCCTTAAAAATACAAACTCCACCTATAATTAAAAACACTGCACATACTTGAATAGGAAGTATTACAGCCCATCCAATTATAATGGAAATAGTTGAAAGTACTAGAGCTGATAACGTAAATAAGCCTACCAAACCCCATCCAACTATTTTAAAAAATTTACTTAAAAATGAATTTATTAAGACAGATTTTTTGGAAAAATTTTCTGATTTATACATAGTTTATATCCTTTCATTTTCACTAATATTATTAATATATTGCAGTTTGATTATACAATTACTTACTTATTACTGTCAAGGAATTTGAAATTCTACAAATTATTTCAAATAAAGTAATAGACTTAAATATAAGTATATTTTAAATCAAAAATATACTTATATTTAACTCCATATAAAAATAAGAGAACTTAACTTTAATTAAATTTAAGTTCCCTCATTTTTATTTGTACATAAATATAATTAGCATTGTTTATGTTAGCTATACATATAAATGAAAAATTGTATTAATAAAGATTTGCAAATATCTCTCTTATTTCTTCTCTACTAAGGTCTACATAATTATTAGCAAGTAATCTTTGTTGATTGGCTATTTTACTATCTGTAAATTCATCTATCTGACTTTCTACCATTACATACTCTCTTAAAGCTTTTTTAGAAATTAATTTATTTAAAAACTTTTCTAATTCTCCATAAACATCACAATTAGGGTCACATTCAAGAGCATCTGCTAGAATTTTTGTACACTTTGTAATTTTTCCATTAGGATTTTTTCTAGAGTACATCTTAAATATTTCAGTAAAGAACTGATAATTTGCTTCACCATTAAGTGCAAACATTGCATTACTCATAGGCGTAACAATTGGATTTGTACAAGGAGTTATTGCCGCTACTACTCCAACTGGTTTAGCTACCTTTGTTATTCCAGTTTCTTCTACAGCAAGTTTAGCTAAGTATTCAGCATTATAATACACTACTTTTCCAACTATTTTTACTATTTTATCCACTTGTTCTTGAGTATAACATTCAAACTCTCTTTGAGCTTTTCTAGCTCTTTCAATATAATCATTAATGTATTCCTTACTTAAATCTTCAAAGTTTTCTATTGCTTTTTCCATTTTAAATCTACCTCCAATTTATTAAATATTTTTATAATACACTTTTAAAAGTTTCAGACTTTTTCATTGTACCTGTACTCATAAAATTAATATTGATATATATTCTGTAAATACAGTATTAGAGGTATTTTAATATTGATAAATTTAAGCCCTTTTTACCAAAGTATGTAAATAGGGCTTAATGGTAAAATTACAATAATATTTTATATAAAGTATTATTGTAAAATAAAATTATTTGTCTAAAATCATCAAATTTTTAGGGAATTTAGTTAGTCTTTCAGGACCATTTTTTGTAATTAAAACAGTATCTTCTATTCTAACGCCTCCCCATCCTGGAAAATAAATACCTGGCTCCATTGTTATTATACAACCTTCTTGTATTATCTTATCTCCATAATTACCAATGAAAGGCTCTTCATGAACATCTCTACCAACACCATGCCCTATACCTTGATAATAGTAATCTTCATATTTCTTAACAATCTTTCTTATTTCTATATCTGGAATTGTAGCATGTACACCAATCTTCATGTTTTCAACTCCAACATCTTGTGCTTCCTTAACTAAATTATAAATTTCTAATTGTTTTTCAGATGCTTCTCCAACTATAAAAGTTCTAGTTGTATCAGAAATATATCCATTATACATAGCTCCATAATCTACAAGCACAAAATCACCTTTTTCTATAACCTTATCACTTGGTTTACCATGAAGTAATGAAGTTTTTGCTCCTGATATCAATATAGTTTCAAATCCTATATTTTGAGCTCCATTCATTTTCATAAAGTATTCTAATTTTGTAGCTAATTCAATTTCAGTAACACCAGCTTTTATATGTGGAATCAATTCTTCTAGTGACTTATCTGCTATTTCACAAGCTTTTCTTGCATTTTTAATTTCTTCTTTATCCTTCACATATCTAAGTGTCTCTATGATATTTTCTGTAGGTATTAATTCTCCTCCATTTTTTTCAACTAGATTTTTAAGTTCTTCATATTTATCAAATACTATATTTGTTCTTTCAAATCCAAGTTTCTTTATACCTATTTTATCACACACACTCTTAACTGCCTTTGCCACACTTCTGTCAAAATTATGCCAGTTTATAATCTCAAAACCTTCACAAACATTTTCTGCAAGTTCCATATATCTACTATCAGTAACTAAAAAATTTCCATCTTTACAAATCACTGCATATGCTTCTTCATCAGGAAATCCACTTATGTAATTTACATTTGTCTTTTTTGTTAAGTATAATGCATCAAGCCCCTTAGCTTCTAACAATTCTACTACTTTTTCCAATTTGCTCATGATTTTGCCTCCAAAAAATAAATTTTACTTTAATTATATTATATCATTAATAATATTATTTTTTATTGATTTGATAGACGGAAATCTTCTTACAAGCCCTCATAAATGTTTATGACACCATGAGAAAATGGCTAAAAATCAAGGTTTTCCGCATATCTTCATTTATCTTGCCGTATCTCCGTACAAGGTGTTTTTGTAAGACCGGGCACCATTTTAGCACCACAAAATAAAGGAGGACGACATGAATAACGTACTTTTAGACAAGGGTATTATAACCCCGTCCGGCGAAATCAGCAAGGATAAGATAAACCTTGTCGCCGGGGCAATCACGCAGCCATTCGCAGAAATGGTATGGGTAACGACGGGCGGCGACATGGAAACCGTAAACCGCCTGACGGACGTACTCGTTACCATGAACACCCCCGCCGACCGGGGCAAGCTGTTCAAAATCATTAAGCTGCTTTACGGGCTTATGGGCTTGCGCTTCACCGAGGAAGCCGAGCCGATGGACGCAGACCCCGACGTTTTGGAATATTTCATCTTTTCCTTTACGGCAGACTTTGGCGAAGTCATGCAGGACATTATCGCTGATGAAAAAGAATAACGACCCGCACAGGCGGCGTTTCTCAATCCCCACAGGGGAGAAAAGGAACGCCGCTTTTTTCATGCCCTCACGTTACGCAGTAGAGCCAATAGAAGCCTTGTATCATGCGGCTTTGCGGGCGCGGTTTTGACAAGGCAAGGGAAATATACCTTTTCCCTCAAAATCGCGCTTCTACCGCGTAACAAATCCACAGCAAAGGAGTGATGAAGCTATGGCAGTTTTCCGCGTGGAGCGAAACAAGGGCTATACCGTAATGAGCAACCACCACTTACGCAATAAGGAGCTGACCCTAAAGGCGAAAGGGCTTTTGTCGCAAATGCTGTCCTTGCCGGAGGATTGGGACTATACCCTTGCGGGGCTATCCCACATCAACCGGGAGAAAATCGACGCTATCCGCGAAGCGGTACGGGAGCTTGAACGAGCCGGGTATATTGTCCGCAGCCGGGAGCGCGACGAGAAAGGACGCTTGCGCGGCGCGGTACTGCCCTTTATCCTTTGCCGCCCGGTATGCGTCATAGGCGGGCTTTGTCTTTTGGTATGTGGTAATGTTCTTGATAAGTACCGCCATATCCGCAAGCCGCTTTTCCGCGCCTTTGAGCGCGTCGGCGGTCTGTTCGTTTGCCGCCCCGATTTCCGCTATCTTGGCGGTCAAATCGGCGTACTGCTCTATCTGATGTTCCGTTAAGAAATTAAGCGTCTTTGCCGCCTGTTTTAGATTGTGGATTTTCGCCCATTGCTCATAGCCCCGGCTCTCTTGTGCCTTGATACTGTTTTGAATGTCAATGACAAGGGAGATACCGCCGCGCTCCTGTTTCGGGGCTTTGGTGGTGCGGGTGCGCTTGCCGCTTATCCGTTCCGTTAAGGCTTCCTCTGTATAGTCCGCGCCGAGCGTCTTTAGGCGGGTAAAGCGTTCCTGCCCCGGTGCGCGGCACGATATGTATTTTCCCTGCTTTATCTCATAACCCGCCGTTTGCAGCAGCGTTAGCAATTCCTCAAAGGTAGACGCTTGGGGAATAAGTGTATCAACGGCGATTTTGAGCTTGCCTTTCCAACTCGTACCCGTCCTTTCAGCCTGGTACTCCGCATAACTTTTTCCCTTGCTGCCCTTACCGGGAACGACGACGGATAAGCCATGTTCCCGGCACAGCTTGTCGCTGATGTTCCGTATACCGTAATAGGTGCGCTTATTGGAATTATACTTATGGTGGTCTACGAAGTTGACGGCGCAGAAAAGCACATGATTATGGATATGCCCCTTGTCTATGTGCGTCGTCAGGACGTATTCATACTGCCCCTTTGTTACAGCGTCGGCAAGCTGCCGCCCGATTTCATGGGCGGTCTGATAATCCACTTCCCCCGGCTCAAAGGATTGCATGAGGTGGTGGGCGAGGTTGTTTCCCTTATCCAACGCTTGCGACAAAGTAAATCCGAACTCAATATCTGCCGTTTCAGCGGAGCAGCCAAAAGAGGACACAAGCATTTTTCCGTCCGTCTTGTCCGGGTTTTGGATATAGTCAAGGGCTTTACTCAACGTGCTTTTAATAGGCTTAATCTTTGTAACCGCCATATCTCATTCAGCACCCCCTTGATTTCCTCTATGTCCTCTTGGTAGACGCTGCCCGTCGAATTAACGCGCCGCGCTATCTGATTGACGTTGACCCCGATTTTCTGTATTTCCGCTGTCATTGCCTTTATGTCGCTATGGTCTACCTGTATGATATACCCGTCTATTGCGATTTTACGCAGATATGCCGCCATGTTCCGGGTGGGTATGAGCTTCATTTTTTCAAGGATTAAATCGCGTTCATCTTCTGTAACGCGAAACTTGATTTGCACCGTCCTTTTCCGTCCGTCCATGCTCTGACGCTCCTTTCCATTTTTAGAGGGTTTGGGACACTTTCCAACAAGCCATTTTCAACCGACGCGCCGCAGCGCGGGAGGGCGAAAATACGGAAGTGGGTACCCGCTTCCTATGCTTGCTACGAAACTTTCTCCCTTACTCCTACTACAACGGAATTTCCATTTTGCCAAAGCAAGACAAAAGAAAAACGCTGCAATCCTCATTCAAGACTGCAACGCTCTTTCCTGCCTATTCAGTTTTCTTGTTCGACTTCTGCAATCTCTTTCGCCGTTGCGGTTACAATACGTATGCCCTTATCGCTCATACCGTCAAGCAGCGTGTCGAGCTGCCGCCGCCCGGTGCTTTTCCCGGCTGTCTTGTCCGGGAAAAAGAATTGGTCTACGGATATGCTGTAACGGGTTACAAGCTCATAAAAGATTTGCAGGCTCGGCTGTTGTCCTTTGTTCTCAATGTTCGCAAGGTAGCGCGGGGAAATGTTCATCTCATCGCTTACTTTCTTGCGGCTCTCATTCCTGCCCGTCCGAGCTTCTTTTATCGCTTGCCCGAAAGCTGCAAAGTCATATAGTGGTACTGGTCTTTTTGCCATATCAATTCACCCTCTTATATTGTATAGTTCCTATTGTCCGCAGGATATGTCTACACAATTCATAGGGTTAGCCAAAATAGAACACATTATTATTGGTTTCCCATTTTGGATATTTGTCACTTTTCTTTGATAGGGATTGACAAAATCTCTGAAATGAATATAATAGTTTATATAGACTGAATAATTATTTTCGGTTATTTAAGGAGAGGAACAATATGCCAAAAATATTTAGTGAGCATGAACGCTCTGCAATTCAAGCGTCAATGTTGGAGGTTGGCGCAGAGCTTCTAAAGCGTAAAGGTATCAAACAAGTATCTGTTGAGGATATTGCCAAAGGGGTTCACATTGCAAAAGGTACATTTTATTCCTTTTACCATTCAAGGGAAGAATTGCTTTGGGATGTTATACAATTTGAGGAGCAACACATTGTTGATGAAATTTTATTTATTGCTTCTCAAGATTTCGATTTAAGGACAAAAGTTCGCAAAATTTTATATGAGGTATATTTGAAAGATGACAGTATCGTTTTTTATTTGCCAGAAATGGATATTTCATATATTATGCGAAAACTGCCGCCAGAAGTTTCGCGTTCAGTAGAGAAGCGCACAATAGATATTAACAGGACAATTCTTGCTGCTTGTGATATTGACGCAAGTGATGAAAATATTGAAATTTTAACCGGAATGTTAAATGCCTTACAATTTGCTTGTACAAATCAAATTCCTAAGTCAAAATCAGCCAAAAGAGCGGTGCTGGATATTTTGGTGGAAGCAATTATAAATTACTTTTGTAAAGATAAACCCGTAACCTCCTTGAAAAGCGGGATATAAATATGGTTGTAAAATTGGACAAAAAAAGATTGTTTGGCGATAAGTGTTATTCAAAAGACTTTAATCTTATCATTTTAGGACAGACCATATCTATTTTAGGCTCGTCACTTCTGCGGTTTGCCCTATCTCTTTATGTGTTGGATATAACAGGACGTGCGGATTTGTTTGCCACCATATTCGCAATCTCCAATATCCCACGCATGCTAATGCCGATTGGAGGGGCAATCGCAGACCGCTTTAATCGGCGTAACTTAATGGTAATTTATGATTTCAGCAGCAGTTTCATTGTTGTTCTCTTATTCCTGCTGATGTCAACGGGAAATCCCTCTATTATTGTAATTGGAGCAGTTATGATTTCACTTTCTATCATAAGTTCCATGTATACCCCGGCAGTGAGCGCAAGCGTTCCTTTGCTGATACAAGAAAACAAGATAGAAAGCGCAAACGGGATAGTTACGGCTGTTCAAGCATTATCTGATGTTACCGCTCCCGTTATAGGAGGACTTTTCTATCACATGATGGGCGTTAATGCACTTGTTATCATCAGTGGTATTGCATTCTCTTTATCCGCAGTCATGGAGATTTTTATCAAGATACCGTTTATAAAACGGCAGCAGAAATGGAATATCATAAAAACAATTTTTACCGATATGAAAGAGGGTTTTGTCTATGCGATAAAGGAGCCATTTATTCTCAAAGCTATGATATTGGCGGCATTGATTAACCTTATTCTATCCCCTGTTATCTTTGTCGGAACTCCCATTATTTTGCGAGTGACAATGCAAAGCACAGACGTTATGTACGGCGTAGGTATGGGCTTAATAAATTTTGCCGCTATTTTAGGGGCACTGACAATCGGCTTTTTTACAAAGTCGCTCAAAATGAAATTAACATACCGTTGGCTCATTGCTACCGCTCTATTGTTAGTACCCGTTGCCTTATCACTTATGCCGTTCGTTGTAAACTTCGGCTATTATCCCGCTTTTTCGCTTTTCATGTTCGGGGTGATACCAATTTCTTTTATACTGACTTTGCTGTCCATCTTTGTTATCAGTAAAGTGCAGAAAAAAACATCAAATGAAAATTTGGGTAAAGTAATGGCAATTATTATGGCCGTAGCTCATTGCACAACACCGATAGGACAAGTTGTATATGGTAATATACTTGAATCATTTCAAACGCAGACCTATTTACCTATATTGCTAATATCTTTTACCTTGTTAGCTCTGGCATTTGTTGCATACCGTGTTTTGAAAAATGACGAGGAATAGACAGTTTGTAAACAGGATGTATATAAAATTAAGAACAATACTTTTGAAATAAAAGGAGGCAACAGTTATGTTTTGGAGAGCAAAAAGCGGAAGTGTCGGCATTGACGATACAGATATGGACTATATCTCTTTTGGAAAAGGAAACGACATTTTAATCATACTTCCCGGATTGGGTGATGGATTAACCACAGTTAAAGGAATGGCTATACCTATGGCTATGATATATCGTTTGTATGCAAAAGATTACAAAGTATATGTTTTCAGCAGAAAAAATCATTTAAATGAGGGCTATTCTACAAGAGATATGGCGAAAGACCAGGCAACAGCCATGAAAATTCTTGGTATCACTAAAGCAAAAGTTTTAGGCGTTTCTCAAGGCGGAATGATAGCCCAATATCTTGCGATTGATTATCCTGATTTAGTCGATAAGCTGGTACTAACAGTTACGTTATCGAAGCAGAATAGCGGCGTACAAGCAGTTATCACAAATATGATTAAGTTGGCAGAACAAGGAAATCACAAAGGTCTAATGATTGACACAGCCGAAAAGTCTTATTCGGAGAATTACTTGAAAAAATATCGTTTGCTTTATCCCTTACTTGGGAGAATAGGCAAGCCCAAAAGTTATAATCGGTTTCTTATACAGGCGACCTCTTGCGTTCAACATAACACATACGAAAAATTAGGTAATATTGTATGCCCTACTTTGGTAATTGGGGGAGATGACGATAAAATTGTTGGTGTAGCTGCTTCTATTGAATTAGCCGATAAGATTAAGGATAGCGAATTGTTCATCTACAAAGGTCTTGGACACGCCGTGTATGAGGAAGCAAAAGACTTTAATAAGCGTGTTATAAGTTTTCTAAACAGGTAATTAGAATGATGAAATTAGAATGGCTTCGCTGCCCTATTTGCGGGAATAAAACCAGAAATCGAATACGAGAAGATACAATTTTACTTAACTATCCCTTGTTTTGTCCAAAGTGCAAACAGGAAACATTAATAAACATACAACAATTCAATATGTCAGTTATCAAAGAGCCAGACGCAAAGACGCAGAGCCGATAACCTATGAGAATGTTCCTCATGGTTATCGGCTCTTTTCTTTTCAGATAACTGCTTCTACTATGCGATTGCTGACAAATTGCAACAGATAAAACCGTTGCTTGTCGGTATGGACACACCCGAACAAAACAGCGGCGGTTTTGAATAATCAAAGCCGCCGTTTTCCTTTTTCAAAATTGGATTTACGGAGGGTGTATTAAGGTCGCCCTTTTTTAAGGATATGGCGGTATCAAGGAGGTATCGCTATGTCCGTTTTTACTTTATCTAATCTTTTCAACAGTCTACGCTCAAAAAAAGCTATACCCCGCCGTTGGGATATTTCGCCCATGAGTATGAACTATCAAATCATCTAAATACTTCTGATAATTCCTTTGCGTCTGTCCGCGTTTTGCGGACGGGCGCATTTTGCGTTTTTGGGGGATTTTTTCAAAAAAGTTTTGCCGCCATTCGGCGTTTGAAAAAATCGCCTGTATTATCACGCGAAAAGGGGAGGTACTACCTACCTTTCGGCACGAAAGGAGGTGAGAACATGGAACCTAATCGCATGGAGTTTCAGAAGCAATGTATCTTTCAAAGTTTCTGTAAACGGGTGCTGCATAACGAAGCCTGCAACGCCCATGATGAAATCCGGCGGCACAGAGCAAAGGAGGTAACTTTTCCGACCTTGCCTTGCATGAGGAACGGCAGCTTTACACCCTTGACAAGTATTTTCAAGGGGAAGAAGCCGAACCGGGCTATCAACAGGCAGGAAAGAAAATCACGCCGAAGCTGCTGCTTGACGCAATCCGCACGTTGCCGGAGGAAAAGAGAAAAGCTATCATGCTGTACTATTTTGAGGGCTTGACCGACGTTGAGATTGGAAAGCTATTCGACACGTCGCGCAGCACAATACAGTACAGACGGACAAGCTCTTTTGAACATCTAAAAAGATACTTGGAGGAACACGCTGATGAATGGAACGAATGGTAAACAAACCGACTGCCCGGAAATCGCCCTTGTTCCTTATCCTGTCATTGTGGCAGCGACAAAGGGCGACCCGGACGCTATGAAAATTGTCTTGCAGCATTTCAGCGGCTACATAGCCAGTCTTTCTATGCGAAAGCTCTACGACGAGCGCGGCAACGCCTATTTCGG
>NZ_JAGWCX010000043.1:0-37500 GCF_020657775.1 Clostridioides sp. ZZV14-6345
GTTTGTCTTTATCTAAACAAAATGAATTTTCATTAAAATGAGTAACATATACAGTATTATTATCTAAAAATTCTCTATTTCTTTTTATAACATTTTCTATTTTTTCTACATATTCACTACACACATTATTAAATTCTTTTTCAAAGATTTTTTCATATTTCTCAATATCTGATATTGAAATAATATTATTAGAATCAATATCATCTTTTAAATCATTTTTAATTTTCTCAATATCATAATTGATCAATATAAGGTCACCTAATTCATCTAGACTAGTTTCGATTGAGATAAGAATAATATGCTTAGCTTCTTCATCTTTCTCATTAATATTTTTCAATTTTTCAATACATGAATCTAATAGAAACTTCATTCTTTTTATTCTTGCATATTTAAAAAGACTATCTACATATTCTTTATCAATTGATTCATCCAGTGAAAATATGTTTAACTTTAACTTAAACATTATTCTATTATAGTATCTATCTAACATATCTTTTAAAAGTACTTCTCTTACATCATTTAAAGCTCTAGTTGCATCCATTTAAAACAACTCCTATTTTTTTTATTTTAATTATAACTTTTATTAGTGAAATTGTTATTGTAATAGGTATAAAAAGTTAAATAAATTAACTTTTTACACTTCTAAATTATTTTGACTCAAATAACCTATTAAACATTTAATTATATTATCTTCATATTCATAAATAGCTTCTATATCATAATCTTCCCAATCTCCATATTTGCAACTATCAATACTAATATATTTAACTTTTTCTGTCAATCTTAGATATATATTTGTATCATCATATAAAGTAATACAAACGCTATTACTTATTTTTCCATTCCATGTTTTTTACAAGTAAAGATATTCATTTATATTTATATAATCCTCTTCTAACATTGCCTTTTTTACTAATTCAGCTATTATATTTGCCTTACATTCATTCATATCACTATCTCCTATTAACTCTGCTGACAAGCAGTTTATTTTTTAATTGCTATTAATCTAGATACACTATAATGCATGTTTATTTAAGGTATATAGTTGAAATCCAAAACATATGTTTTTATATATTTTACTTTAAACCATTCTGTACTATCATATTTATATATAGATTCTTTATCTCCATATTTTATGATATAATACCCAGGTATAAAGTCATATTTTCCGAAATCAGATGTATAATTTTTATCATTTATTGGGGTTGTTTCTAAAAGAAATGATTCTATTTGTCCATATTCATTACATTTTGCTATATAAAACTTGGAAGGTTTTTTTTGTAGTGTTAGAGTAGTATTATTTAGTAAATCTAAAATTATAGGCATGTCATCCAGTTTGATCAGATTTTTTGTAATACCAGTTTCAAGAAGTTCATAATTTCTGTTATCTAAATCTAATCCTTTTAAGGATACTTTTATATCATATTTACTGTCACTAATTTTTCTTATGTGTTTATGTATCCCTGAGTCAATTATAAAATTCTCTATTTCATTTAGTGTATTTACTTTACTTTCAAGTACAAAAGAATTTATATTCATTGAATATACAACATTGTCTTTCATAAATTCATATTTTTCATTTTTTTTATGTTCTAAAATTCTTTCACATCTTTTTTCAAGTTCCTTAGTGTCATAGCCCAAGAAAGAGAGTTCTTCTATTATAATATCGCATTCCCTAATATCTTTTGGATTAAGAAAATCTAAGTTACTTATTTTAGTCCAATATTTAGTAATTGAATTTAAACAATAGTTTATTTTACAATTTTTAATTATATTTTTCAACTTTTTTTTAAGCTCATTAGTATTAAATCCTAATTCCTCAAGATTACTAATATATATGGATATTAATTTTTTATATGATTCTAGATTATGATAATTGATCATATTGAACAGTTTATTACAGGAGTCTATTAAATAATCTATCCTAAGTTTTTCTAGGTCTTTAATCTCATCATCTCTAATTATACCCTTCATCACAAGTTCTATAGCAAATGTTAGAGCATAATTGTATGTAGATTTATCCATATCATATTGTTTAATCTCGTGAAATTTATCTATAAACACTTGATTTTTATATTGCTTACTATAGATATTCTTTCTTATGCACTTAAATTCTTTTAAGCTTTCTACCCCACAAAAATCAAATATTTTTCTTAAAAGGACCTTATCTTTTTCTATTCTTTTTGAGCTCCAGTGATTCAATTTTATGTCATAAAAACAATTGGTTTTATTGTTGTTTATATTAACATATAAACAATGTCTATGTTTTGAATAATATACTCCTAGTATCATTATATATTCCTCCTAATTATTCTATTTTTTATAATATGGTCAAACATATATTCATAACCATTCCTCCAATTGATTAATATCTATTAAACTCAAATGGTTCTTTATGACGTATCTCACACTCTAATATTTCTGATACAAAGATTTTTTCTGATACATCTCCTGGATAATTAGCTATAAAGTATTCTTTAAATGCATCTCTATACTCATCTAAATACACATAAGATGGTAAATACTTTTTCCAATCATTCATTTTTAATAATTCATCAAAATACTCCATTATTTTATCTCTCCTTTTAATTTTGCTGACAAGCAGCTTATTTTTATTTGCATAAAAAAATGCGTTATTTACCCTCATATATAATATGGGTCAAATATAATTTTTTTTTGAAAATAATGTATTAAATTTATATAATAAAGATTGTTAAAATAATGAAGTTGATAAAATTATTAATAAAATGTAATAAGATACATATGTTAATTGAACAGGTCTTATAGTATAAATAACCTAGAAATATACCTATCATCATTGCATTGATACCTTGTAATAGATTTAAATGATATATACTAAATAAAAAAGAAGATAATACTATAGATTTGAAGGCATTACCATTATCAAGTAGATTATTTAATATAAATTTTCTATAAATTAATTCTTCTGCAACAGGAGCAATTAAACAAGTTTGAATAAATAAAGATAATAAATAAACTAGAAGCTTAGATGAAGTATCAAGTATTAAGTTTAATTTCGGAAGTACAGAATATACACTTAAATTTATAAAATTACTTTCAAATTGACTTAGTAGTATTGAATTTGTAAACATTATAAAAATTAGTATTGTTATGTAGGTTGTAATTTTCGTTTTATTTGTTTTATGTTTAATTTCAATGTTATCTACTAGGAACTTATATATTAGCATATAAATATTGTAATATATTATTACTAATAGTATGGTGTTCAAAACTGAATACACATATACATTTGTAACTCTATTTGTTATTATAGTTACAAATAATGTAGATGTCAAAATTAATATTGTATGTATGATTGTTATCAAAAAAACATCCCTATACTTTCTCATAAATTCTCCTATTCATATTTATTGGCCAATAAAATCTATTGACCAATAAATTTTATCATCTATTATAATTATTATATTTTTGTATTATGTCAGACAGGGTATCACTTAACAACAATCTTCTATCCTTTACTAAGACAAATGCAATCCTTTTATTTTTAAATAATTTAAATTCTCGATAACTTGTAAGATTATTTTCATTTAAAACTACCAATATATTTTTTATATCTTCTTCTGTCTGAACTAATATTTCTACTAAGCTTTGATCTGGAGGATTGCAATAAATAATATCAAATCTTTTCAAGTCTTCTTCATCATTATTTTCATAGATTTGGTAAAAATATATTCTTGGAATAACACCATTATCTTTATTGAAGTAACATATATTCATCATATTTTTAAACTCTATATATACATTTGTTAATACTAATTCATCCTGCTTAATTTCTCCTTGGTCAGCTAATACATCTATGAAAATGTCATTTTCATTATCATAATAAAAACTATATCCTGGTCTTACAATTCTTTGTCCTTTTTTCAATGCAAATTTTTTTATATTATTAATTTTTTTGATTTTACTTTTTGGAGTAACATTTTCTATATCTTTTGGATTTAGCCTTAGAAGCTGTTCTGATGTACAAAACCTAAGTATTTTAATATATTCATCAATTGAATAGCTTTTTAACATTTGTTATATTCTCACTTTCTATATAAATTTAATTAAAAAGAGATAGCTCTAAATAGAACTATCTCTTTTTATACTAAAATATACGACCAGATAATTGCTTTTTATCTTTATCTATCTTTCTTAGTAATACTGTTATTTCTTTTCCTATTTCTAATTTAATATTTCTTTTTACAGGATAATTACATGCTATAGTTAATCCCCTTCTAAGCTCAAGGTATATTAATTTTTCTGAAAGTTCTTTTATCTTTGCAATATATACACCTCGTTCTGAATAATACTTTTTATCAATAATATATTTATCAAATATATCTTCTTCAAGCTCTTTTCTACTTAAAAAGCACCCTTCTTCATCTAATTTGATTATTTTTAAATTTACTTCATCTCCTATTTCAAAATAATCTTGTATCCTATAAACTCTAGAATTAGATATATCTCTTTTACCAACTGTTCCTATTTGACCATCAAATTCTATTACAGCATAATAATCATTTACATCTATTACTTTAGCTAATACAATATCGTTTATGTTATGAGGTCTAGCTTTTCTTAATATTTCTAAGGCCCTTTTTCTAGAAGCATAAACAACCTCATTTTCATCATCAATAGATGTTACTAAATATGATATGGTAGCCCCTACCATTCTTCTTAATCCTCTTACTTTAGCAGCTATAAATTGACTTCCTTCTAGTTTTCTAACTGACAAAGGCAAATATAAATCCATCTCTTCTACATGTATTTTTATTTTTAATCCATCTTTATAGGCACAAGCATATATATCACCATCTTTATTTTCTCTTTCTACAGATTGTATTACACAAGTATCAATATATCTTTGGTACATTAAATCTCTATATTCAGATATTTTTTGTCTTTCTCCATTATAATTATTTCTTCTTTTAGGTTGTTCCTCATTAGTAACTCTATTTGTACTATCAATGCTTTCTTCTTCAACTTTATTTATTCCTTCACTTTCTATAAACTGCATTAGTTTTGGGTCTTGAATCCCAAGCTCTCCAGCCTTATTAGTTTCATCTATTTTTATTGATTCCTCATTTACTCTTATTTCTTCCATTTTTTTATCCTCCAAGTTATTTATTGAACATAGATAAAGACATTAATTCTTTTTTATTTTCTATATCTATTTCATTATCATTTTCTTTATTGTCTAAAGCTATATTTATATGTATATCTCCTTCAACATCTTCTATAACTAACTCTCTTTCTTTAGAAATACTTTCTTCTTTATTTTCATATATTTCTAGTTCATTATTATATTCTTCTTCTAGTGCTATTTGTTGAGCTTCATATTCATAAAACTCTAGGTTATATTCGTCTTGTATAACACTTTCTTTTTCTAAGTTTATTTTTATATCTTTTTCTAAATTACTTTCATCAGTAAAAGATTCTAAATTATATATATACTCACTTGATTTATTAGTGGTAAAATTGCTATTTTTAAATGATTTATTTTCACATTCTGCTATCAACATATCTAAATCTTGAAGAGCTTTTATATTTCTTTTCTTCACATCTTCTTCCATATCCTCATCATCAATAGTTATTTCATCTCTAAAAGAATCTAGCCAATCCTTATGAAATTCTCTAGACCAATCTTTAAGCATATAATATATTGGTACTTCTTCCATTTCATTACTAAGTTCATGCTTTGTGTAATCCATTTTACTCATTTTTATAGGATTTTGCCCCTTTAACATTAATATAGAGTGAAATGGATTTATTCTTCTAACTTCATCCATATTTAAAATATTCCTTTTTACATATTTTTCAGATATTTTCTTTTCTAATGGATTTAAGCTATACTTATCTTTACTTTCTGAAGAATCTTTAATAGTCATAGAACCTAGAGTATCTGATATAAACTTAGCAGTTGTATTTTCATTACATCCCAAAAATACATGGTTATCACAGTTTCCTAAAATATCTTCCCACTTTCCTTCAGGATATCTATTCTGAAGCTGTGTTATATTCTGAAATATTATAAATGCATTTATGCCTCTTGAACGTATTGTAGCCATTTTTTTCTCGAAATCAGGAATTTGAGCTATATTGGGAAACTCATCTAATATGAAATTTACTTGTTTATCTAATTTTCCTGTTGGCTTTCTATCAGCTATAGAAATCAATTTTATAAAAGCCATTGAAAAAAATAAACATGCCATAAAATCGAATGACGCATGTGAATCTGGTAAAACGGCAAAATAAGCACATTTTTTTCTTCCTGGAAGCCCTAAGTCTATTTCGTTTTTTGATGTAAGTTTTTTAAATTTTTCAGACTGAAATAATTGTAACCTAGTTGCTAAACCAGAAATCATTCCAGAACGAATTTTTGTATTTTCAGAACTCTCTAAAAAAATATTATATGGTTGAACTGCAACATGATTCTCTTTTAACACTTTAAATCTCATTTCAAGTTTTTTGGCTGCATCTTTAGCTGTTAAAAAACTATATAGAGAAGTCATATTTTTTTCATCTTCTGGCATTTCATTTACAATATATAAAACTAATGCCTTTAATAAATTTTCTTGACCTTTTTCCCAGAAATCACCTCCAGCTTTTTTATTTTCTTTTGTATTTAGCATAATTGATTGAGCAAAAGTTATAGCACTCATATCATCTTCTACTGGTGATAATATATCCCATTGATCTGAGCATTCAATATTATTTAAGTTTAATGATTTTACTATATAACCATATTTTTTTAATATACTAGAACACTTTCTAAGAAGCTCTCCCTTTGGATCAGTGATAAACATGCTTTCTTCTGAACGAATAAGATTTAGAATATTAGGAATAACAAAACTACGAGACTTCATTGAGCCTGAGCTTCCAAATACAGCTACATTTCGATTATTGAATGTATTTTTGGGCAATGTAATTATATTATTTGTACCTCTAAGGTATCCAAAGATTATGCCTTCATTTGTATTAATTGAAATATAATCTTGTAATTTCATAATCTCACTTCTTCCCATCCATTCAGCAGTTCCATATGTCCCTACATCTTTTGCACAATCTATTTTTTTCTCTTTCTCTCCAAAATTAAAAGAATCTAATTTATTTACAATGAATACAACTCTTATTATGAATACAAATATTATGAAAGTTATATTAACATTTATAAGTGTAAATATTATTTGGAAATTAAATAACTTAAATAAAACTTTAATAGGAGAAAAATATAGCTCTAATAAATTTACATTAAAAAATCCTTCTCTAATCATAATTGCAATAGGAGCTTCAATGTATATTATTGTGGCTATAATTGCTAAATACTTTTTCTTACTACTTCTTGGTATGTTTTTCAATATATTACTTAAAATTAGATAAATCTTTGAAAATTTAATCACCTCCTAAAAAAATACAATATTCAGTTATAGAAGCTGAATATTGTATCTCATAAATTCGATTTATTTAGTTAATTAGCTGTCTATCATGTAAAATATTAAAACTATTTATAAAATAGCGTTAAAGGGGTATCTAGTGTCTTATTTGTATATAGAATTAATATCTAGACTAACTATCTTTGCATTTTTAAATTCATTCTTTATTCTATCTCTTTGATGTTCAAAGCACAGTATATAATAACTATCAATAGTCTGTTCCTGTATAAAATAGTTAACTAGTTCCTCTTTTACAAAATCATTTTCCAAAAAATTAAATGTTATTATATTATTTATATAGAGATAGTTGTTTATAAACTTTATGTTGATATTGCTCTTTAGTAAATCAAATATATTTTCATTATTGAGTATATCGTCAGAAATTAAATTTAATACTTTAAATGAATCTTCTTTCAAGCTCATTAATATTTCTTTTTTAATAAATTTTTTTTGAGTGTCTATTGATTTATAATACCTCAAATTATTTTCATTTTCGAAGAATATAATTACATTTTCTACCATTAGATCATTAATCTCATTTATAATTTTTTTAATATAAAAATTATTTGAATTTCTTTTTACTTTATAGACAAAATATTCTTTATCATTATTACTAATAACCTTCCCATAGAATAATTTTATAAACTCTGTTCCATCTTTTATATATTTATCATTCTGTATTTGTGAACGTCCTAATCTCTTTTTAAAATTTCTAAAACTATACAATAACTCATGAATATCTGCTAAAAATCTTCTTTTTTCCATTCTCAAATAATTTTTATAATGAATTTTTTCCCCAAGCAATTTCAAATAGATACGACCTTCATTACCTAATGTGAACATTTTATTATTTTCCTCAATATATTGTTCTTCTTTAAGTTTATTTATTCTTGCATACTTATACTTATTAGAATATTTATTTTTTGGGTTTTTTAACTCATAAAATTTATGTACATACTTTCTTTTTACAGATCCATACTCATTTAATAATTTTAAACATTCTAAATCTCTTTCTTTAATTGTTATATCACCCAATTGTATAATTTTCCTTTCTTTATTCAAATTTTTTCACCTGAAATATAACTCTTTTTTATCTCAGTTTCCTAGCAAACTTTTTAAAGGTTTTTTGAGATTTTATCGGTACACAAATTTCAGCTTTTTTTGTTAGCATCTCTAAATCTGTGCGTATTGTGTTAGGAAATTTTTTTCTCAAAGCATTGTAAACGCTAAGTTTCCCTTCTTTTTTTTATATTGAAATTCAATACTTTTTTAAAATGCGTTTTTCAATATTGAAAAACGCGTTTTTTCAATATTGAAAAATCAGCATTTTAGGTATTGAAAAACGCATTATAATATTAAAATCTCATTTACATATTCTGATAAAAAATCTTGATTATAAATTGCTATTTCTAGTCCTATATTTTCACCACTTTCACCTGTCATTAGTATTTTTACTTGTTCACAATTATCATCCTGAATTAAATTAGACTTCATAATTGCATCTGTATATGTTTTAAAAAAATAGTTATCAATATCATACTTTAGATAGTCTAAATATAACTTATATTTTATAACAATTTTGTTGAAACGTTCGTCAAAACTGCTTAATTTATAAATTATTAACTGTTGAACTAACTCTTTATAATCAGAATAATATCTTGAAGATTCTACTGAAAATAAGTTTGGTGGCAACATATCTGTCCATATTTTTATTTTTTTGTTTTCTACATATTCATTTACTTTAATTAATTTATCAGAATAATTACTTACATCATACAATTCTAATCTTTTAGATACTTGTTCATTTTTCATTATTTGTTGTATTAAATGATACTTTGTATTCTCTAATGATTCTAAGGCTTTAAAGATATTTCCATTATTTAAATTTATTTTATCCCTTATCTCTTTTAATGAATGGTCTATAATATAACTTTCTTCACTCAAACAAATCACCTCTACTCTTGGTACATAAATTATACTTTTTTATCAGATCTTCATTATCATATTTGTTTCCTAAAATTGTTATCTTATTTGACTCATTAAATAATAAATAATAACTGTCACCATCATAAATGTTCCAACTTCCATTATGAAATTTTACTATCCCTGTAATTGATTTTTTATCGAAATACAAGTCTTTTTCGTCATCTTTAGCAACATATACTATTGCATTAACTATATCGTCAGAATATATAACATGTCCCTTAATATCCTTTTTTAAACTAGCTTCTCCTAATGTGTTTCTTTGTATTGGCACATGATGATCAATTAACGCTGGTTTTCCTGTGTTATATACTATCTTATGTACCTTAGCATCATTAACTCCTGTTGAATAATAATGTCCATATATCCAATTATTTTTTTTTATAGATTTTCCTCTAAATATTTTTATTTTCATTTGATCACCTTTAAAGTTCTGTAATTTTATAAGTAATATTGCTTAATTCAAAACAATCTGAATTACTATATTTTTTCTTAAGAGTATTAAAAACAAAACTTATATCCCAATTTACAATTTCAAATTCTTCATTTCCAATAATTGATTTATATAACTCTCTTTCATTAAGACTTGTTATATAACCTTCAACTATTATATTTTCTTTTATTAATCTCCTAATTTTGTACTTATGTCTAAAATTATTCTGTATAACTGTAGTCCCTAGCAGATTACTATTTATATAAATACAATCTGACAAAAGTTTTATTTCACTATAATTTCCTAACTGAAAAAGTGATATTTCTGATACTTCTTCTAGCATAAGTTTTTTATAAATTGTTATATGAATAAATACATCTTCGATATTAGCTACAAATTCTATTTTGTATTTCCTAAATTTATTTAACATATTCCCTCCATAATATTATTCATTATTTGATGTTGTTAATATAGATAATTCATTATCTATATCATTTCTATATTCTTTAGGATAAAGCTCATCATTAGTTAATATCTCTTTTGCCTTTTCTATAGATAGAAATTCGCTTATTATAACTGTATCAATTAATAGTTCTTTTGATTCTTCTTCATATTTACACAACCTTCCCCAGTAATATAATTTTTTATTTAAATATTCATTTGATTTTTCATCAACATATACAACACCCCAGTTTGTTTGTTTATTGCACTTAAATAAAATAGAAGGATACTCTATCCCTTCTATTCTACAATTAGCTAAAATTACATCATAATTTAGTTGATTTTCTAATTGTTTTTTAAAGCTTTTTCTTTCATTTTTATCAAAAAACATTTCTATCACCTCTTAAAAATAGTCATAAAAAAAGTTATATTATAGGTACTATAAAGTAACTACAATATAACTAATGAACATAAAAAAAGAGTTATCTTATTAAAATAACTCTTTTTTAATCCTTATTTTCTAAATACTTTAGGTTTTTGATTAATACAGTTAAAACTTCTTCTACTGTTCTCAATTGATCAGGATTCAAATTTTCCAATTCATTTGTTATTTTATTTAAAACATGTGGTTTAACATGTTCAACTGAAT
The DNA here is from genome assembly GCF_020657775.1 of Clostridioides sp. ZZV14-6345. Taxonomy (NCBI): domain Bacteria; kingdom Bacillati; phylum Bacillota; class Clostridia; order Peptostreptococcales; family Peptostreptococcaceae; genus Clostridioides; species Clostridioides sp. ZZV14-6345. The sequence goes on from NZ_JAGWCX010000043.1 coordinate 10,964, forward strand.
CTCTAAGAATTATATCTGCTGATATGTCTAAAGCATTTATAAGTTCTAAAAATGTATTTAAACTTGGTACTTTTTTACCTCTTTCAATATTACTAAGGTGATTATATCCTATGTCAATTTTTTCAGATAGTTGTTCTATTGTAAGTCCTAACTCTTTTCTTCGTTCTCTTATTCTAGTACCTAAAAATTCCATGATAATCTCTCTCTTTTTACATAATTTTATTCATAGTATATATTTTTGAATTTCATTTTGTAACACCCTGCAAGGACATAACCCGTTCTTTTAGGATGAATTATTATTAAATATCTTATACTTTTTTCTAAAAATTATGCTTGATACAGAATAAACACTATAGCTTCACAACTATCTTATAGATTAAAATAATTAATTACTTGAATAAATAGCTCTTCCAAATAATATTAGACTCAAAAAAGTTTACTTATTTTTTCTTCTATTAAAAATTAAACATATTGTAGATAATATTCCTAGCCCCCAAAATATACCTACACCCCTATCACCTGTAGGAGGATTAATTTTATCTATATTGTTATTAGAAGTTTCCTTTTCTATCTTATCATTATTTATAAGAGAACTTATACTATTTGAGGATTCGTCTTTAGAATTATTATCCTTATCTTTTATTTCTTCATCTCTTATTTCTTCATCTTTTTTAGGGTATATTATTACTCCATCTGGTTTAAGTATTGCTCCATCTTCTGGTATTTGAATTACTCCATCTGGGAATATAATTATTCCTCCTGGTGGTATAATTATATTTCCATCATCATCAGTACTTGGTTTTTCACCATTTTCTGATGGTTTTATTATTATATTATCAGGAGTTTCTATTGTTCCATCTGGGTGTACTTTATTTCCATCTTTATCTATATAATAGTCATCTTGTCCACCTTGATTTGCACCATCATCAATACCTGGTAATTTGTCACCATTGTCATCTTCATCTGGTTGGTCAGGTTGGTTAGGTCTATCAGGGATGTTATTATTATGTTCATTGTCATTGTCGTTGTCTCCCCAATCAGGTCCAGGGTCAGGTAATTGACCATCATCATTATTCCATCCCCCCTCTCTAACAAGAACAGCAGCAGAGCGTATTGACGTACGATTATCGCTGTTAGTGACCTTATAGCTTACTGAGTAAACACCTTCTTTTATTGTGTTTACTGTTCCACTCGATTTTACTTTATTAGTTAGATAACCATCAACTTCATCATAAGCATATAATAATCCACTTTTTATGTTAAAATCATCTCCAACAGAAAGATATACATCTCTTACTTCTAGCTGTGGCCAACGAGCATTTTCCCAGTCACCAATATCTTTGTTGTCATCAGGCACATCTTCTCCTTTTTCTAAAACATGTACAATTCTAGAGAATCTAATTCTATTATCATCACTGTCACTTACTGTATATGTTATAAAATAAGAACCTACTACATTGTTATCCAAATCTGTTTCATAAGTTATTTTATCTGTTAAATCACCATCTTCAGTGTCTATTACTTTCACACCTCTTCTTATTCTATCATCACCATAAGCATCTCCAACCGTTATATATTCTTCATCCCAAAGGATTGCTTCTGGCTTTCCATTAGCCTTATTAGGTTTTTCAGGAAGAGAACTCTTGTAATCTTGAACTATAACCTTACAATTCTTTTCAGATGTTTGACCCTTGAAATCTGTAACACTATATTTTAAATCATATTCCCCTGTTTCAAATCTGTTAACATATCCTTCAACTTTTATATATTTTGTTAAGTCTTCCCCTCGAAAATCTTTTGCTGTAATACCATCTAGTACATTAAAATTGTCTCCAACATTTATTATTTTTGTGCCAATATTATCTAGAACAGGTACACCATATGCACTTATAATTGGAGGAGTTAAGACTTCTTCTTCAAAATCTATTCTGCCTATCTCATAATGAATTACATCACCTTCATTTCCAAATGAGTCGATTGGCATAAAATGTATATACTTGTTTCCTTTGTGTTCAAAAACAATTTGATTAGAGGATAATGATGTAGTTAACATGCCTGTAGTTAGTGTATCTTCTCTTTTATTACTTAGCTTATATTTATATGCTTTTACATCCCCAACTATATATCCTTGAGTACCCCACTCATGTCCTTCTTCTGTTGTCATATCTCTTATTATTAAATTGTTATCTTTAAGCCTGGTCCTAACTTGATATTTTTCAGAGTCACCTACTTCTGCTGGATTAATATCTAATGTTATTTTATCTTCTAGTTCTTCTGTATCCATATCACTTCCATGAACATTTTTCACTTCTGGACCATATACATCTTTTGCATTTTCATCGGTGAAGCTTAAATCTTCAGTGTAGCCAATTGTTTTGTAAGTATTAGTTTTTTTGTCACGCTTTCTTATTTCATAAAATACTTTATCTCCAAGCTTATTTTCATCCCAGCTTACAACTAAGTTATTTTCATCTAAATTTGGTTCTACTTTTATTTCCATATCGCCATAGACAATTACTTTTCTTTTTACATCTCTTACATTACCTTGAGAATCTTCAACATGATAATTTAATTCATATTGTCCATTTGTATTTGTATCTACATTTCCACTAACTTCTATTTTACTTGTCAAATCTCCATCTTCAGTATCATATGCTGAAATATTATCAAGTGGGTCAAAGTAACTTCCCTCTTTTACTCTAGCTGTATACACATTTCTTAGTACTGGTATATGGTTGGTATCGTATTTACCACCTATTAAATGATGATATGTTTTACTTACATTTCCATTTCTATCAACTGCTCTAACATGTAAGAACTTAAATTTGCTACTCGAAATATCTATATCTTCTACATTTTTAGCATTTACAAAGTTAGCAGCTCCAGTATCTTCTTTACTATCAATAACATAATTAAATCCAGCTAATCCAGAGGTTACAGAGCCATTTTTAATTTTAGATGAATTAATAACGTTTCCATTTCTATCGAGAGCTTCTATAAAATATCTATAAGTAGAAGATAAATCTCTTGCAACTAGTTTTAATTTTGTGCTAGTATTAGTTGTTTTTTCAGGAATAGAAGTAAGTCTAGATTTTTTAACTTCTTCAGTTTCAGAAACTTCGTTTAAGTATGTTATAACTGGAGAACTAACATCTTTAGCTTCAGCATCAATAAATTCTGTAGTATTTAAAATACACTTTTCTTTAAAATCAAATCCATTGATATCTGTTCTATACACTATATATTTATCAGCATTTTCTACATTATTCCAAGATATAGACAATTTATCTTGGTATTCTTCTATGTCGAGTTTTATGTTACCTTGGACATGTATTTTTACTATTTCCTCTGTTTTTAATCCTTTTGAATCTTGTACATTATACTTTAATTCATAAACTCCTTGTATTTGAGTATTAACATCTCCTTCTACAGTTATCTTTGATGTTATATCTCCATCCTCCATATCGTATGCTGATACATTTTTTAATTTATCAAATTCTTCACCTATTTCTATAACTTGATTTAGACCAGATACAGTTAAAATAGGTGCATTATTATGAGAATCATCTGAAAGCTTTATATGTTTTGTTTTTGTGCGATTACCTGCATTATCAATAGCAACTATATGTAGATAATCATCTTCACTTACACCTTTAAATTCAAAATCACCATCTGTATTGTTGATGTCACCTAACACTTCTGTATCTGGAATTTTATCAAAAATATAGCTGTAACCTTTTAGCCCTGTTTTTATTGAAGTTTTTACTGTATTAGAATAAGCTATTTCATAATCATCTGAGTCATATGCTTTAACAGAGTATTCATATTCGCTTTCTAAATCATCACAGTCAAATTTTAATTTTGCAGACATCTCCTTATTTAATATAAAAGAGAAAAACATATTTGGGGCATCTAAGTCTTGTCCATTTACGTCTTTTAAAGTGTTACTTGAAACTTTTATATATTTAGATTTACTATCACTCACTTTTTTTCTTTCTATTACATAATAAGAAGCTTCCTTATATTTATCCCATGATAAATCTATAAAATTTTCTTTATCATTTGCATTTGCACTTATTGTAATATCTTTATTAGAGACAATTTTTTCTACATAAACACTATCTTCGTATTTATATGTTCCACCAATATTTTCATTTTTTTCATTTTCAAATTCAACAACAAAACCTTCAATGTCAGTCCAAATTGGGTTAGGTGAATTACTTGTATCATTCCATAATCCGTTACTATTTTTAATTGATACCAAATAATCTTCACCATCTACATCAAAATTATTTGGTTCACCTGGAGCCCAGTTTGTCCACTTAAATATCTCTCCTTTTACATTCCTCCATTCTCCTTCTACTACCTCATCTGTACCATCTAACCAAACCGTTTTTGAAGTTAAACTATTAAATATATCTAACTCATTTTGTGACGAAATAGTAGCTAAATGTCCTTTCAAGCCTTTATACTCCATGTTTTCTGCTTCTTTTTTTGCATTTTTCCATGTAATTCTTTTCGCTTCTACAAATTGATAATAGCTCCCATTTCCTGGATTATATACTATATCATCAACATTATTATTTTGTAGTCTTACATTAAATTTAAAGCTTGTGCTATTATCATGTTCAATTTTTACAGACTTAATTAAATCTTCTATTTCTTTAGTAGTGTATTTATCTGTTAATATTACTTGTTGCCCTTTTACAGACTTCTCTATACCTTTATCATTATATTTAATAACGATACTATCATTAAATCCTTCACTTATATACAGTTTAATTCCATTTATAAGCTCCTCACTATTATTAGTAACTCTTGCATTTGGAAAAGTAGTTAAAAACCTTTTTATAATTGGTTCTCCCAAATTAACACTTAGATAATCAAAATTTTCTTTTATAGTTATATATTTTGTAGCTCTACTTTCTTGACCTTTAGTATCTGCTACAAAGTATTCTAAAGTCCATTTACCTAAGATATTTATATCAAGACTGTCTACTATAGCTCCATTAGGATTTTTTATTATTATCTTAATATCTTTAGTTAAATCACCATCATAATCATCAATTGCATTAACATTTCCCATTACATCAAATTCAGTCCCTTGAGATATAGAAGTATTTCCACCTATACTTAAAACAGGAGCATAATCTGTAAATATTCCTAGGATTGGTAATGTCACAACTTTACTTTTGTTTCCAGATTTATCTATAGCAACTATATGAACATAATTTTTACTTGCTAGTTCTTTTGCGTGAATAAATCCATCTATGCTATTTATTGTATCTCCTAAAGTTTGTGATGGAGTAGGGTTATTACTAACTTCATAGCTAAATCCTTCAAGACCAGCTTTTATTTCAACTTTTTCTTTATTTGAAGTATGTGTTACGTCTCCAAACTCTGACACTCCTTCTATAAAGTATTCAAATTTTGTAGCAACATCTTCTGAATCGAATTTTAATCCCTGCTTTACTCCTGTGCTATATAATTTATGTACAGGAGCTGTTGGTTCATTTATATCTTTTCCATTAGTGTCTTCAAGATAACTTTCATTTAATTTTTGTGCTAAATAAAAGACTGTGTTTGCTAACATATTTTTTTCATCGGTTGTAACGCTTCCACTATGTCCTGTTTGGATTTGTGCTACGTTATTGTGAATACTTAAATATGCATTTTGAGATACATTTTTTCCATCTATAGTTCCTTTGTATCCATCATATTTCTCACTGCAACCAAAGTAAGGATATCGATGGTTTTTGGAGTTGTGGAATTTTATAATAACATCATCTTCCAAAGGGTAAGCATTTAGATTACTATGAGATTCTGGTATCTTAAGTACATCTCCTACATTACCAAGTTTATTTGGATAATTTAATGCCTCATGAGATTTATTAATTTCTACTTCAACCCCACACACTTCATTTGATTTATTGTATGATTTCATGTAATAATCTTCTGTAAATTTTGGGAAATTTCCTATATTTTCTCCAATGTAGTGATGTCCTAAAAGTATGCCGATATTATTATCTTTTGCCTCATTGATAGCTAATACAGACTTAATTGGAAGAGAAGTAGCTGTAGTTATATTAGCAAATCCACATGCTAGTACATCATATTTATATTCCCCATTTTCATCTTTTAGGTAAAAATCTGGATTATTATTGAAATCACCATTACTTACAGTGTCTATATTAATTAACCCTTGACAAGATTCGGTTACCCAATTTTTAAAGGTATCTTTAACGGAACTAGTTGGATATATATTTAAAACCTTTACTTTTTTACCTTTTGCATAGTTATTAGATGACATTGCTTCAAAATCACCCAGTCCATTTTTCTTTTGATATACTTTATAGTAATCTACATCCTCAACATCATTCCAGTCAAGTATTACTTTATTTTCTTTTTTATCTACTAAAGTATTAAGTACTATATCTTGTTTAGATTCAAAAGGTTCAATATTTATAATGCTTTCATAATCAAAAATATTTATTGTATCTGGAGAAGGAAGTTTATCTTCCAGCCCAAACTCTACTACAAAACCATTTTTTTCTTTATTATCTGTTGATGCTTCATTCCAAAAGGATTGATTTGTTAACATACTTAAAACTTCTTTTTCGCTTTCTGAATCTATTTTTACTAAATAACCTTTACTACCTAAAAACTCTTGTTTACTTGCTTCTTTTTTAGCATCTTCTAAACTAATTCCATTTGAATAAATAAATTTATAATAATGATTATTTTCATAATTATAAATTATACTTTCAGCATCATTACTACTTAAAACTATATTAAAGTTGAATTTCTTACTATTATCATGTTCAATTTTTATTGATTTAATTAAATTTTCAGCATCTTTAATAGTTAATTCATCATCTATAATTATAGTTCTATTAGTTGTTACTTTTTCAATTCCATTTAATGTATAATGAACTTTCATAGAGTCATTAAACTCATTGCTAAAATACATCTTAATTCCATTTACTTTTTCATCTTCTTTAGATTCTATTTTAGCATTTGGAAATTGTGTAAACTTACTTGTTGTTAGTAGTTCTCCAACATTAAGTTTTAAGTTTATATTCTTTATTACGTTTATTTTTCTGATATACTCTGTAGTTTGCCCCTTACTATCAGTAACCTTATATTCTACAACCCAATTTCCTAAAATATTTGTATCTATATCAGATACGATTTCTCCTTTAGGAGATATAATTTTAGTATTAATTTTACTTGTTAAATCTCCATCTATTTCATCAATGGCAGATACTCCCTCATTTATATCTACTTTATCATTTTGTTTTAAAGAATTATCACCAGGCACATTTATAACAGGAGGTTCATCTATAAATAGACCTAAAATTGGAATTGTTTTTATATCACTAATATTACCTGTATTATCTACAGAAGCCACGTGCAAATAGTTCTTATCAATTAATTCTCTAAATTGTATAAAACCATCACTTTTATTTTTTAATTCAGTTGGTGCTGTAGAACTATTATTTACCTCATAAACAAACTCCTTAAAATCACTTTGTACATTTATATTTTCAACATTTGATGTTCCTATTTTATTTCCATCTTTATCAATTGCATTTATATAATATAAATATTCACTTCCTAAATCATCTGAATTTAATTGTATTCCTTTTTTTAATCCATCTGATTGTATTTTATGTTCTGGAACTAAAGGAGCTGCTGAATCTTTTATATTATAATCATCTGTTTCATTAATATTTGATGTTACACTCTTACATAAAGACCAGTTAGCATCTTCTTTTTTCTTAACATAAATATTATAAGCATATACTTCTAAATCACTTGTCCATTTTAAAGTTGTTTTTTCTAATTTATCTGCTAATGTAACTTTTAAATTTATGTCTGGCTTTATTTTAACAGAACTTGAAACTTTATCTAAAAATCCAAGTTTACTGACATGTGAATTTCCCCAGCCGTTTGCAACGCTATAAGTTATAGAAATTGCATCGTAACTATCTTTTTGTACATCAATTTCTCTTGTTTTTAAATAATCATAGTTTGGATAAACAGTTGTAAAACGCCCTATTTCTTTCCATATTCCATTTTTTAATCCTTTTATATAAAAACAGTTATCTACTCCACTAGTTTTTGTTATACTTACAGCACTCATTCTTAAAGGGGACTTAAAATTTATTGTTGCAGTACTACTCCTTCCAGAATACCACCCTCCTGTTAGAGCTTCTGGTTTATCTGATGTAGTTCCTAAAGGAATATATCTCTCTTCTGCTAAAGTAACATTTAAATTATATTCTAAATTACTGTCACATCTAATTTTTAATGTCTTTAGCACTTCATCTAATTCAGCCTGTTCAGAAATTTGTATAGATAAATTGTTTTGTTTTTTAGTATATTCAGTATCATTTAATTTATATTTTATTTCTATATCATCACTAAAACCTGTTTCAAAGTTTATATTTAAATTACCTTTTCTATATAGTAAGCCTTTAGCACTTGGAAATACTATATTTCCGTTTCCGTCATTTTCATAATCACCTAAATTCAGTTCTAAATCACCTTGAATTTGAGGTATACTATAATTTTGTGTTTGTATTATTGTACTTGGATTACCTAATAAACTAATATCTAGCTCACAACCTTCATATTCATTGTAACTTATAGAAAAATTACTTAAAAATTCATCTAAAGTTTCTTGAGTCAAATCTTCAACAATTATATCTTTTCCATCTTTTGTTATTTCTTCACCATTTAAAGTATAATTAATCTCTACATTAGTTTTTGATGAAATACCAATATTAGCCTTATCTTGAATCCTACCTGTTGCACCTTTAAATGTTATTTTTCCATTAGAATATTCCATTTTACCCATGTCTATTTTATCTGCTATTTCTTCTTTTATATCTAATTTAATATCTTCTTTTATATCACTATATCTTAAATATAAATTTCTAACATCAAGTGTAGAACTACTAGTAAACTTTACTTCATCATAGTAACCAGGATTTAAATTTATCATTTCAAAATCATTAGAGCTATGTGTTCCTATATCTAACCATTTTCCATTTTTCAATCCTTTTATAAAAGTTTGAGAATTTCCATTCAAAAACGCTACTCCATTTAGATAAATATCTTTTGTATTTTTTAATGTTAAAGTATTGCTTGAATTACTTATAAAAAAACTATTACTACCAGAAAATACATTTTCTGCTGTGTGTACATTATCAGATGCTCCACCTTCTGCTGTAACTCCTTTTGGTACATTTTCTATAGAATTATTATTGTTTGTTATTAATGAAATACTCGCACTATTTTCAGTCTTATTATCATGGTAAATTTTAATACTTTCTAGTATTTCATTTAATTCAGTTTCATTATTTACATCTATTTCACAGTCCCCTTTTTTCTCAACAGCTTGTTTATTTTGCATATAAGATATTTTATTTTTATCACTATCCTTTTCAAAACTTATTAAAAGTTTAACTTCATTTCCTTTAGCATTAAAGTCTTTAAATGATATACTTCCATCTTCATTAACAACTTTATTTCCCAAATCTAAACTACATACATTTGAATTATAATTTATTTTTTCTTCTACACTTCCATTGTTAAATTCAATTTCATTAATTGTACAAGAGTCTACGCCAGAATGTTTTTGTTTTATAATTATTCCATCATATATATCTTTTTCTACATTTATTTTTTTCTTCCCATTTATTTCTATTGAATCAATCGTACTATCTCCTATAGTTTTCCAAACATTATCCTTTAAACCTTCTATCGTAAAATTTTTATTTGCTTTTATAAGTATATTTTCTATATAAGTCTTATCTTCAAATAAAATAGTAAATGTGCTATTATTTTGATTTATCGCTCCATAAAAAGTATCGTTATTTCCATCAATCGCTCTCTCTGGCTTATATAAACGAGATGGTTTACCTTCTACACTTTTAAAGATGGGTAATCCTCCTAATAAAACATTAAAGCCTAATTTTTTATTACCATTTGTATTTATTTTTAAATTTTTTAATACTTCATCTAATTCTGTTTGATTTTTTATAGGTATTTTTACATTTTTACCAGTAATGCTTTCTTCTTGTGAGTTTAATGTATACAAGATAGTCACATCATTATATGCATTTCTATTGAAATCAAATCTTAAATAAGTTGCTTCTTTAAGTTTACCTGATGCATTAGGAAAACTTAATATTCCATTATCATCTTTATATTCTCCCATATGAAGTGAAATATTTTCATTTTCACTTTGTAAGTTATTCTTATAAGTTAGTTTATCAGCAAAAACGTTTATATTACTAGGCGTAATACATAAGCTAGTTGAACTTGCAATTACTGTAGATAATAATATAGAAGTTACCTTCTTGTTATACATAGACACCACCCTCTCATTTTTCTATAAAAAATAGCCCCTAAAAGGGACTATTTATATAACATTTTAAATCACTAAGCTTTATACAAAACAATCAACTTTATTTTTTGCAGATTTACTTTTTCCCCCACTAAAAAAACGACTTAAAAAGTCGTTTTCATTCTTATTTTCTATTTCAATTTTTATATTTTGTAACTTTTTTAGTTCACAAGTGTTTTGTAACTCTTGTATCAATCTTTCATGTTTCATTTTTTCATCTTGAAACATTATTTTTATTACTATTTCTTTTATATTAGATTTATCCATCATATATAATATCCTCATTATTTTATCTAGTAAATTTTTTATTTTATATCACTTATCACATCAGAATACCCATCAGCATGTGTAACTCCTGTTGCTATTCCATCTAGTACATCTTGTAGTGATTCTAAATCATTATTAGCCTTACTTATTTCATTATTTATAACATTAATTTCTGTTGAATCATCTTCACCACCAGAATTCCCTTTTAATTCATTATATCGTTCAGTTAAGTTAGCTCTCTCTTCTTTTAATCTATTTACTTCTGCTATTAACTTTGTTTCTCCTTCTGCTAATAGCTTTGCATCATTATCTAATCCTAGCAATGTATTTATAAGATTATTAGTTGTATCTTCACCTGTATATGTCATTGCGATTACTGAAACAGATACTGTAGCTATACCTAACGCAGCTAGTTTTTTAAGATTTTTCATAATAAAGTACCTCCTTAATTTGTTAGTTTTGGAAAATTTTCATCTTCTAAGTCAAATATTCCCATGTATCCAATATAACTATCATCGTTAGTACCTGTCATTCCAGTAAAAGCTACTTTGTTCCCAGTTAGTAAAGACATATTTGTTATTTTTAAATCATCCTGAGTTTTTATTGTTTTCTTTAAAGTACCATCTGAAGCTATTAACATTATGCTACTAAAATAATTAGATACTAATATATCACCATTTTCTAATACAAGGTCATACTTATTTCCTATCAAATCCTCAGTTGTTGTTGTATTTTCTATTGTTCCATCTGTTGTTATTGTACTAATTGTTTTTACTGCATAAATTACACAGTTCCCATCTTTTTCTTCAACTACGGATGTTGGTCTTGAACTATTTCCATTATAATAAGTGTAATCATCATTTATTTTAATTGTCCATGACTTTGTACCATCTTTCGTATACTTAGAAACAAAGGGGAAGGGAGTACTAGAAGTTATATTATCATAATTCTTACTTGCATATCCTATTACAATTATGTCTCCATTTGACATTTCTATTGCATTTCCAATATTAACATTTCCACCTTCACCTTTTATTTTAGATTCCCATTGTCGATTACCTGCTTTATCAATACATAGAACCCTTGAATAACCACCAGCTGACATACTACCAACACATAGATAGTTCCCATTTTTAAGTTCTATAATATTTTCAATTGTTTCAGCTGATGTATCTCCACTATCAAATTGTGTTGTAAACTCTATCTCACCTTGAGAGTCCAATTTTATTACATGTGTCGTATTTGTTGTTAATTTCCCTAGTGAGCTTGTTAAGCTTTTATCTTGAGAAGTAACCAATATTAAAGCTCCACCGTTTTTTGTTGCTTTACATAGATTTATATTACTTATACTAGTATTACTCAATTCTTTATGCCATACTTCTGTTCCATTGAGATTAACTTTTTGAAATATAGTTTTTCCAGTTTTTGTCCCAGTATTAAATTTATTTAATACTAATAACATGTTGTTATCTTTCAATAAACAACTTCCTTTTACTGCATTTATGCCATCTACATCTTTTATTTTATTTGCATAAGTAGTACTTCCAAACGAAGGTAGTACATAATCATCATTTAGAGCTTCAGCATATCCTGCAATATGTTCTTTAATTGGGGTATATTTATTTAAAGCTTCTTGTATTCTATTAGCATCATTATTAGCTTTATTTAATTCTTCTTTTGCCTTTGATAACTCATTTGTTGCATTTCTATATTCAACAGTACCTTTTCTTCCACTATTTTCTAATTTTGTTATCTCTGATTCCAAAACGCTTATCTGCCCCTCTATTTCTTTTGCCTTTGCTATTAAATTTTTCTCTCCTTCTTTTAATAAAGATACTCCTTCTTTCATTTCTATTAACTTTGTTTTAGCTTGTTCTATTATTCCACTACCATTCCATGTCATTAATAAAGCACTAGTTGCAATTGTTGCACTTATACCTAATGCAACTAATTTTCCTTTAGAACCTATCATAAATTTACCCTCCTTAGATGTTATCTAATCCTCTTTTGATATAAAACATTTATATTTCTAACATACATATTTTTTACTTCCTTGTATTCTACCATCCTATTATCGCTTTTATAATAGTAGTGATTTCATATATCCATTCATCACTGCCAAATTCAATTTGTTCACATTTCAAAGTATTTCTAGTCCTTGTATATAGAAATTTTTTTGGGGAATAACTATGCTCATCAATATATAAAATTAAACTTAGGTATATGTTTCTTATCTTTTCTTTTTGTTGTATTAACCCTAATAACTCTTGTTCACTTCTTCTAGTAATTACAAACATTAAAATAGAATATTCTTCTGCCAAAATTTTTAATTTTTCATAATCAATACTATCTTGAAATTCTGTAGCATCTATACATATAATTTCATCTTTTCTATCATTAATTATCGCTTTCAGTAAATTTTCTAATGAGTAAAAAGATAGTGTATCATTATTAATCTTAAGCTGAAACTCATTATATTCTCCACCAAACTTATAATTAATGGCTATATTATCTCCTGATTCTTCCATATTATCTTTAGTTAAAAACAAAACTTGTTTATCAGTTGGAAGATTTTTTATTATAGATAAAACAAGCTTCTTGTTTCCACAACAAATATTACCTTCGACTGAAATCATCATTCCTATATTTTTAGTTTCCATATTGTCCTCCATAAAATATTTATTATCAAAATACAAATCATAAATCGTACAATTTAATTTTTTGTTTTTTCCTTTGATAATATATAAATAAAATTAAGTAAAAAAATAAGTAGGATAAACCCACTTATTTTTTTACTTAATTTTATTAGGTATTTCTATATTATGCTTTTCTAATACCTCCATATATTGTGCTTTAAATTCTTCATTATTAGCTAGTAAATCACCTAGCCCATAATGAAAGATTCCTTTTGGAAGCTTTCTATATAATTTCTCTAATACTAATATATCATTTTCTTCTATGCCAAGCTTCATTATAATACCTTTCATAGCATACCAGTATTTGTTTGCATCATTTGGTAAATAAGTTTTACTATATGTTTTCTCTTCAAACATTATGTTTCTCATTGACTTAAAATAATCATAATTATACATAAATTCAACCATGTTATAAGGAACAAAACCAGAAAAAAATTCTTCAACTTCTCTTTGAGGTATTATATTTTCTTCAAGCAACTTCTTAACACATATCCAGACACTATATTCACCTCCTTCTTCTAAAAATACGTCTTCATCTACCCATGGAGAAAATCTAAACATGTCCGTTATCCATTCTGTCCAAATCTTTCTAGCAAGAGCTTTATCTGATAAATAAATTGATACTTGTTCAGGATGATAGCTTATAAATTCAATAAATAAATCTTTGTCTTTTTTTACAAAATTCATCATAGCATCTCTCAAAATTTCGCTTTCTGAACGAATAATACAGTCCCAAAAATCATGCTTAGGATTTTCAGGATTAAATACCCAAGCTTTGTTATTTTCTTTAAACATGTTATATATATCACTTAATAGTATCTGAAGTTCTCCTATTTTAACTGAAGATAGTATAACTGTCAACTATGTAATTTAAATCCTTGCCTGGTTCAGTATACCTTATATCATAATGATTTCTTATTTTATCTAATAGTCCTGATTTTCCTCCATTAATAACAAACTTATTATAATTTGATTCTATAAATAGCCAAAATGACTCTATATGAGGATAGCTTATAATTTCTCCCTTTGCATGAGCACAATCATTTCTTATACTTCTCCAGTAATCATATTTTTTTCTAATATCATCATCTATTAAAAATATGTTATCAGGTTTTGTTCTATTAACTGTATTAAATACTTCTGTATCCCAGCTATTATCATCTTGAACTCTTTCTATTATCTGCTTCCAATAATTATCTTTTATATTATCTGGCTTATTATGAGATGTAACAATTCTATTTCTTAACTCATGTTGAAAGCCTAGATAGGTCATTATAAATGAAGCTCTATATGCTCCAATCTTATAACATAAAACTCCTTCATTAAATAACTTCAATGTCTCTCCTTTAATATTATTTGCTTCACACCATCTTTCAAACTGAAGTTTCACTTAATTCATCCCTCTCTTACTAAAACATAATATTTGTTTAATATTATATTATCATAAGTTTGATTGAATAAAATAACACTTATACTCTCAAGAGTTTCTTTTAGTCCCATACAACAACTCCAAATACTTTTCCATGAGATTTTGGTGTATCTATTTTTATTTGATTGAAATTTCCTCCAGCTTACTATATAACCAGTTTTACATTTGTAATATCCAGTTTCGCATATCCACTTGTAAACATTATTAATCCAAAGTATTATAATATTGTGAATTCATATTATATAAGAACATATAAGCATATTTAAATAATTAAATTTAATGCCTGGTATTATTATTACTTTTATTTATTGGGGGGATATATTGTGTTTGGAAATAAAGCAGATGAATGTATTCATATAATGACTGCATATATAGCAAGTATAAAAGAATACTATCTATTTATTGATACTCAGATGGAAAGTTTTATAAAAAAGTATGGTGAACAAGTGGTAGAGTTTTGCTTGCACAGAGTAATGCTTTTGTTATGTAACTGTGGACTAGCATAAAACATAAATATTTTTAAGAAGTAGCTTTAATTATATAAATAATATATAAACAAAGGTAGAGAACTCTAATACATAAAGTTCTCTTTTCTGTTTTTTAAATATATTTAATTCTATTTTAAAAAAATTAATCTTTAAGTGGCCCTATATGCCAATCTTGAAATAGATTTCCTTTTATTGTCATGGCATTATTAACATTTGCTCTTAACTCACCAACGGGTGTCCATACATCCATCACTTGCCCATAAACATTGTATGCTCCATCTTTATACCAAATAGGTGTAAAATGAGCTTTTTGATTATATGTAGAATACTTATTATTTTTTAGTTCAAACTTAGAGCTTAAACCAGTTTGAATCCTTTGTAACACTCTGTTATATGTTTCATATTTAAATTCAGGATATAAAGTATTTACATTTTGAGCACCAGTAAAGCTAGTTTCAGGAGCATCATAATTCATTTTTGAATCTACATTTACATTAAACCCATACCCTGATTTCATTTCTTTTCTATCAGATTTAGAAGTAGGTACTTTTGAGTCAGCTTTAATTTGCATATCAGCTATCAAAGAAACATTGTAACTTAACCATTTCCATTCATACCAACCCTCATCAACCCATTCTCCCCCGCCATCACCATCGGAGTAATACACCCAATGTGGAACCCAGTAACAATCCCATTCCCCATAAGTAGCATTAGTTTTTACATATGGGTTAGGTAAATTTGGAGTTTTAAAATTATCATTCCTATCTTTTGCTTTTGGATCTGGTGGAACTTTTTCTTCTAAATCAACTATATTTGCAGTTATAGTTGCTTTATCTGTTGTAGCATTTGAACTTACTTTAATGATTATTTTTTCAGGTGTTTTTGGAGTATGCCATTTAACCCAAGCATATTGCTCTCCCCCGCCTTTTGGAAGATATATATTGTTCATTGAATAATCTTTTCCCTTAATATTAAAAATTACTTTAACTGGATTTTTAGGTGTACGATTAGATCCTTTTATCTTAATTGAAGTTATAACATCTGTATCTATCCTATATTCATAATCATTTTTATTACCTTCATCTGGTTTAGATGGTTCTTCTGGATTAGGTGGTTTTACTGGAGGAATTACAACTTCATCATCTTCTTTTGGCTCATTATTAAAGTATACTATACCTAAACCTAACATTTTAATTATTGTATCATCATCTTTGGCTTTTGCTTTATCTGTATCTGAAATACCTTTCCAAGCTTTGAAACCTAAATCATCCTTTTCTAAAAACATAGAAAGAGGTAAGTTTTTGTGTGATATACTTGCTAATTTATTTCTTAGTTTATTACCACCAAGTTTTTTATTATACAATGCGGCCTCAGTTGCTGTCATAGCCATCTTATTTCCAGCAAATGTGAAATAGGCTATAGGTTCTAAAAGAACTTTATATTCCCCACCAATCATTTCCTCATAGTCAATTCCAATCTGTTTCGCTATTAATTGTTGAGTCCAATCATTACAAAAATATTTTTTTATTTTATTTATATCACTTTTTCCATATGTATTACTTGAAATAATAACAGGTAATTTTCGAGCAGGATTTGTGTATTCATAACTTTGTGATGAAAGACTTAATTGAGTTCCATTACGATATTCTATTTTATTTTTTTTTCCAAAATGAAACTTTATATTTGGCTTTCTATTGGTTAAATCAATAGATTTTCCAACTCTATCTTGAGTCTTCACATCAACTATACTAACTCTTACACCTTCATCACCTGCTGTCCACTTATTATTTTTATTTCCACCACTTCCACTTCCTCCACCACTTCCTCCATCTATATTTCCATCACCATCACCAAATGAACTTATTACTGAAATAAATATCATAAGAATACAAATAATCATTGAAATTATTTTTTTTTTCATCATAGTTCTCCTTAGATTTTATTTTTAAATAAAAAAATTATGAGACATTATATCTCATAATTTTTCATAGTTATATTGAATTTCGTGCTTCACATATCTCCGATAACCTTATCTGCATCTCCATTAGAATTACCTTCTTCGCCCTTACTATCAGTAGGATTTTGTGGCCCAAAACCTGGCACATCAACTACTTCTTTATCTGAATCAGGTTTATTGTCTTTACCATTCACAGTATTTATAGCTTCTTCTATATCCTTATCATATACTTTCCCCAATGCAGTTACCTTAGCCGCTCCCTTTAATATTGCTTTATCACTACCTTCACCAACTAAAACAATTGGATTACTCTTAGCTATTGTTGATCCAACAAGTGAATATATTAAATGAGCTCCACTTGCTATATAAAATTCTTTAGGATCTTTATAAAAATATTTTATTACCTTTGTATTAGTTTCATATCTATCTATTCCACCTAATCTAGTTGAGTTAGTTTTCTCTACCAATTTATTACTCATACTTGTATATCCACCAATAACAAAGCTTTTTATACCTTTAATATCAAAAGGAATAGTTTTTCCATCTGTAAGTATTATAGGAGATTTCTCCCTAACAGCTACTTGTGAAATACTCATAGCATCTGGTTCACCTTTAAAAGCATTTGTTAACATAACTTTTTCTATTTTAGTCTTACTGTTTACTTCTCTAGCTACATTATAGCTAGTATCTATTCTATCATTACCACTTATTCTATGTACCTCTATGTTTTTATCAACCAATATTTTTTCAACAGACTCATTAACTGAATTCTTCCCTCCAACTATATATACTTTTTTAACTTTATTTAGCCTTTTTAATGTAGATGAAGGTATATTATCTTTTTTAACTAGTAATATTGGTGCATTTTCTACACCGGCTAAACCACTTGCACTTAATCCATCTGCCAATGTTCTATCTGTGTTTATAATTATTGCTGTACTGTAATTTTGTTTATCAGCTATAAGAGCAGCTGTTTCATATTCATCTTGCCCCTGAATTTTATCTATAGATGATAAAGCAAATGCATTAGATGAACTAACTACAAATATCATTACTGACATTCCCAATGCCAATAATCTTTTACTAATTTTCATATAATTATCCCCCTTAATATAGATTACATATCTCCAACAATTTTATCCCAGTCTCCATCAGATTCTCCACCTTCTCCATGACTTTCTATTGGCTTACTAGGCCCAAATCCTGGTACATCAATCAATCCATCATCTTTGTCCAATGGTTTTTCTTGATTATTTGAATTATCTTCAGGTTTATTAGGTTTGTTTGGTTTATTGTCTTCAGAATCCTTAGTAACTTCTGGATTAACTAACTTGTTATTATTTGAAACTTTTGGTTTTGGTTCACTTTTTTTCTGAACATCTTTCTTGGTAGGTCTATTGTTTTTAATTGTATTATTGTTAGTTGTATTATCTATATTCTGAACTTTATTCTTTTTCTCAGAATCTTTTCTATCTTTTTCTTCTTGTATTGTATTTACATTATCACTTAAATCAATAATTGGAACATTTACACTTTTACTTTTCAAGTTATCATTATTAGAGCTTTCATTGTTTTCTGTTTTATTAGAACTTAATTGTGAAACTTTAGATACTTTCTTGCCAAGTGTACTTATACTAAAAATTCCAGCACATCCAATTACGATACAAGCTATAACTAAGATAGACAGCTTATATTTTCTTATTATCTTTAAAAATTTCATATATTTCACTCCTTTTTGATTTAATTAATAGGAGTGATTACTTATTATATCTAGATGATAATCCATTTTTTACCATAAGTCAATAACTCCTAATATAATTATTCACTTCTAGCGTTAATAATTCACTCCTAACGTTATTTTTTAACTTCTAAAGTGAATAATTCACTCCTATTGATATTTTCATTTATAATAAGTATAATTAATTTATGATTAATAATTGGAGGAGATTTCAAATGATTAGAATAAAAATATCAGAATTGCTTGGTAAATATAAAATGTCTAGAATAGAACTAAGTGAAAAAACTGGTATTAGACCCAGTACAATTACGGCTCTCTACAATGAAACGATTAAAAGAATTGATATTGATATGTTAGATAAACTTTGCGATGTATTTGATTGCAATATAGAGGACATAATTGAACATGTAAAAGATGTCGATTAATGCTATAATAATAATTAAGAAACTATATTCAAATATACATATTATAATGGTTTTAGCATCTTTCTTAAATAGAAAGGTGCATTTTTTTGTATGTCTTTTATTAAATAATAGCTTAGATAAAACGATTGAAAGTTGTACAAAGTTTTAAAAATATATTTAACTAGGACTCTTGTTACTATCTACTTTTTAATTTTTAAGATTAAATAAGAAAGATATGATGTAAAATTGTATCAAACTTAAATTTTTGTGATATAATAAAAGCAAGAAGAATTACAATCTATTTTGCTGTAGAGTGGAGTTCTTTAAAAAATGTTTATTTTTTGAGTCTAAATGTAAATTTAAACTCAACTCTTAGGTCACTCTTTCGCGTAGAGTGGCCTTTTACTTTTGTAAATATTTTGCCAAGTAAGCAAAATATTAAACTGGCAATAACACCAGCGAAAATATTAAGTAAAAATTCGTTCATACTTACACCTCCTTTCTTTCGGAGGTTATTTCTTTTGTTTGTATGAACTCCACTCTATAGATTATATATTTTTCTTCTTGCTAAAAATATTATACCATTTCTTACCATGAACACCTAATTATATATTTTAAAAAATATTTTTGTTTAGAATAATGGTGTATATCCAGTTGTAGAATCTAGGTTTACTTTCATAGTATCAGCTTTTGTAAAACCAAATGAAGGAGGTATTCTCAAATTAATAGACCCCTTTATAGTGTATTTCTTTGCCTTACTTGTGTCACTTGGAGCTAAGGGTCTATTCACTATGTCTATTTTCAAATCAGAAAGGACATATTCTATTTTGGAGTCATTATATTTAATAAATTCGCTATCCTCTTCTGTCAATTTTAAAGACTCTTTTAACTTATTTTCAATATTTCCTTTATCAATATTTTCTTTCCATTTATCATCTTTATCTAACTGATATGCAGCACCATACCCTTCTCTTAAAGATGGATATGCTTCATCATAGTTCTCTGTAGCTATAGCAATAATAGACTTTTCAAAAGCATCTCTAACACCTTTAGTTATTAGTGCTAATCTTAAATATTCAGCACAAATACAAAACAATATCATAATAACTACAACAATTATACATATTACTATAGAGGTCGCATTACCATCTTCTTTTTTTAAGATGTTCTTTATTTCCAATATGCCTCACTCCTTCCAGTCGCATTTGAAACCAAAGGTACTGGGAAAGAAGCGAAATCAAAGAAACTTAAATCCATTGTTTTTTTTACAGTCACCTTTATTTCTTCATTGAGCTGGACTTTGTTTGTTCCATTTATATACTTTGTTGACCATTCAATTCTATCTGGCTCAACTATACTCTTATTTAATTTTTCTATTTCATTATCAACATCTTGACCAACCTCACCACTTATTTCTGCAATTCTAACAATCTCATTTGCATAGTGGTTTAATTGACTCTTTGCAATGATAACTGGTAACACATTAATTACAAGTCCAACTAAAAGTGCTACAATAAATATTATTATTATAATCCAAATAGATTCGTCTATAGCTCCTTTTTCATTTCTTATAGGCTGATATAAATCTTTTTTGCTTTTTAATATTTTTTTCATCCCAATCCTCCTTAAAAGAAATTGTTTAAGGATTTATAAACTTCAATGCCTAAAGCAACAAACATATTCATTATTAGACAACCAAGCATAAGCATTGTGTATTTTCCAATTTTACCAGGTCTTTTACTAGCAATTGTTTCTACTCTTTGTAGTTTTAAATCATTTAACTTACTTGCCAATTTTTGAAAATACATAATCTCATCGTTACCATTTAATACACCCACAAGACCTACTATTATTTCTGATAAATTTGAACTATTAATTCTACTTTCAAATCTAATTAAAGCTTCTTTCTGAGAGCTGGATTTCATATCAGCTAACGTAAATTTAAGTTCTTCAGCTAATGTTTCATTTGCTGTTTTTATATACTCAGAAATTATATATAAAAGATCTCTAGTTCCACTCAATTCTATTGCTAATGTTGATGCAAATTCTGCAAGTTCATAATCTATTCTTTTTATTTTATCTGCAACAATTCTATCTGCCCTTTTCAGCTCTTGAAAAATAGAATAAATAGAAAGAGCTATCCAAATAATACATCCTTTTGGATAAATTATATAAGTTGGAATTGTAAGAGAAAGAACAACACAAGAACTTACAAAAGCATTTGCAATATAGGTTTCTGGAGTTAAGTTTATATTAGCTGATTTCAAGGTTAATAATAGTTTTTTTCTTTTATACTCATTAATCTTTACAAATTTTGATACTCTCATTGCTACTTTTGTAGTTAAATCATCTAATGTTTTCTTTTTTTTGTTTGAATTTATAACTGATGATACAGTTTTTGAATATCTTGCTCCTGGCATATTTAATATTCCAGCTAAAATCATATAAATACTAAATACAAATAAAGAGAAACAAATTAATAGTATCAATTAATCACCCCCCTTATTCATTTATTGATTTATAATCAATCGGTTTTATCAGTTTACTAATTTGTATAATAGAAAAAAACGTTAATGAAACAGTAATACAAATAGAAATTTGCCCTGGTAATGTGTACATTAAATTTTTAAACCAATTTATATTTAAAAATTTCAACATAAAAATTGAGCCATATAATATAAATGTCATAGTTAAAAAACTTTTTGCTGGCCCCATTAACTTACTATTTACTTTTTCATTTAGTATCTTTACATTTGAAAACTTACTTACAGTTGCTCTAAGTGGAGACTTTAGTGTTCTATTAGTTTGACATTGTATAACTCTATTTACCCATTCCACAAATATGTCATTATCAATACTATCTCTTAATTCTTCTAATGCTTCTTTTATATCAGGAGATAGTTTAATTTTATATAAACATTTTCTAAATATATTTTCTAAAAGAGGATTAAAACAGTCAATATTCTCCTCTATAGCTAATATTATATCCTCATTTCTTAAATAAGAATTTGTAATCATAGATAAACCACTTTCTAACTCATCATTTAATTGCCTCTCATATGAATTAGCAGTTATCTTTATATATAAAAATGGCAACATACCAAATCCAAATGCTAATATTGGTATTAAAAATATATTGCTTATGCTAAGTGCTAGAAATATCCCTAGTATCATTAATACAATGGCAAAGATACATATATTTGAGAATTTCCCCTTACTTTGAGTCCGTTCTAAGATATTACTAGTATCTTTTATTAAGCGTTTTATTCCCTTCTCTTTCTTTTTGCCTGTTAGAATTTCTACTTTATCACTAATAGAAGGTGCTTTTTGCTTTCTTTCAAATATGGATACTATTTCTCTTAAAAATTCAATAGGAGATATATTCAATAGTGTAAATATTCCTCCTGTAATCACTAAAAACAAAAATATATTTGAGAATCCCATTAAAAAACCTCCTTTCAATTACATAAATCAGATACTTCATAATAATTTAACATTTTATTTAATTCTTTTTCTGTAATCCCATTTTCAAGTAAACGTTTTTGAATATTCTCAGAAATATTATTTACCTTTTCAAAATATCCTGTGATTACTTTCTTATTTCCTTCAAGTTTTATACCAGTTCTAACAAAATGAAATAATGTTTTAAACTCACGTTTTCCATCTTCATGAACAATGCACTCTGTTATTTCCATTATTTTTCTTGATTTGTCTTTCAATTGTTTCACAAAACATGCAATAGGAAAAGCTTTAGTTACATTTTTCATTAGAGTATCATCATCCATATTTGACTTCGTCTTACACAAATCTAACATCCTTGAATAAACATCAATACAAGAGTTCGCATGTATAGATGTAATAAAAGGATTCCCTGTATTAGCAGCTTTTTGTACTTCAAATGCTTCTCTACCTTTCATCTCAGAAATCACTAAGTAATCTGGGTTCATTGTAAGAGAAAATTCCAATAATTTTTCTTGGTCTATATCCTGCTTAGGGTCATCACTATGTCTTGTCCTTAGATGTATTACTTCATTTATTACCTTACCATTTTCATCTCTCTTGACCATATCAAATTCTCTAACATCTTCTTCTATTGTTATTACTCTATCATCATTATCTACAGATTCTTTGACTAATGAATCTAGAAGAGTTGTTTTTCCAGAATTAGTTGGTCCTACTATACACATACTTGCTCCATATTTAAAGAGTCTCTGCATAATATAAAATATTTCTGCTGTTCCTGTACCAAACTTTATAAAATCATCTATTTTTAGCTTCTGAGGGTTTATAATACGAATAGATACAGCAAGACCCTTACTCTCATCAATTAAACCGTACCCTAGAGCTGTTATCCTTATTCTCTCTGATAAATGTCCTCTTACACCTGGTTGAGCATTGTCAAATACCATATGAGACATTTGTAACATTCTTTTAATAACATCTATTGCATGTTTTGGATTATTAAATGATTCTTTTGTAAATTCCTTATGCCCATCTTTGAACGTAATTCTAGTTGAATCCCATTCATTTATATTTATTTCTTCAACATCATTTCTATAAAGATAGTTATCTAAAAAATCGAATCCTAACATTCCAGATAATAATTTATCAATTAATTCTTTCTCAGATAATCCTTTTACCTTATAAGAATAATCAGTAACAAATTTTTCAACAAATGGTCTTACTGATTCTCTTTGCTCCAATATATTTTTTCCTGCCATAATTGAAAAGCACTTATCTAAAATATAACTTTGAGTTTCCTTTAATACATCTGAAAATTCTTTTTCTTCCTTATCTTCATTCAAGAAATTTTTAAGAATTTGTCTATCGCCAAAAGCCATTATTTATTTCTCCATGATTTACATTTTTTTATATAATCCTCATTTTTTAAGGTACTAGCTAATTCATTAACAGTTTTGTTGTATTGACTCTTTTTCTTACTAAGTTCTTGAAATAAATCTCCAGATAGAGTTTGCTCTCTTATTTCTTCAAGATAAGGTAATTCGTATTTTATTCTATATATTTCTTTTACTTCCCTTACTGATTCATCTTCCTTGAAATTTGATAACACATTTATATGTTTATTTATTTTAAATTTCTGTAACATCAATAATTGTAAATTGGAATCAAAATAAGATATAGCTTTTAAACTAGGTTCTACAAGCCTAAAAATAGTATCAGAGTATTCTAAAACTGTAGATGTCAATAAATCTGTAAAAAAATAGCTTGTACAATCCACAATAATATAATAAGCCATGTTTTCCAATGTTCTAAACAGCTCTAATACCCTTTCTATATTATATTGTGCATAGGTTGATACATTTTCTCTCTGCTTGTATCCCAATATGTTTATATATTTATTTTTCCCATTTATTAAATTTGTTAAAATTACTTCTTCTGATAAAATTGGAGCTGACAACACATTTCCTAATGACTTGTTTTTAATTTTTTCATTCGGTAAAATAGTATTTATTGCAGGACAGATTAAATCAGAAAAAACTAAAATTACATCTCTCTTTTCCTCTGCTAGTTTTTTTGCTAACTTTATACTAAAAGTAGTTTTACCTGAACTTGGGCTTCCCCAAATAGCAATTGTTTTACCTTTCATTTCTATTCCCCTATTCTTTTATTGGTGTAGTCATGTTTCTTGATGCCAATAAATTTATTGTTTCTTCTTGTTTTTTTATAAATTTTTCAGCATTATTAGTTGTACCACGATACACTAGTGTTACATGCATTTTGCTATTTTCTTCTAGTGTGGCCAATAACTTAGCTTGGATATCATTTACTTGCACTGTAATAGTTGTTGGAAGCTCATTTTCTTCTTCATTTCCTTTTTGGACTTTTCCATCATTCTTATCAGAACCTTTTGCATTAGTAACAGCTAATACTCTTACATATTGCAATTCAGCAGGTTTTAGAGTTTCTTTATCTTCTCCATAATCAGCAGCTAAAATTGATATAATATCTCCTGTTTCTAGCTTTCCTGATAGTCCAGCCGCAAAATTTTTTATTGTAAAAGATATGGCTTGATTCTTACCATCTAATCCATATAAATATTCATTTTCAGCCACACGATTTTTTGAAATCTTTGTAGTCAACACATTATCATCTTTGTTAATATCTGTTATTGCATACTTCCCAACAACACTATCTTTTGTTTTAATACTTGTCTGAGGTAAACTCTCAGAATCTGTTGTTTTAATTTCCCTAACTTTTGTGGAGCTTATTTTTTCTCCTTTTTTTATTTCTTGTGTTGCTCTAACAAAGGTTGTTTGTGATTTCATTTTCTGTAAATATGGAGAAACAAAACAAATGTATACACCTATTAGTAATGCAGAACAACCAATTATTATTCTTTTTGTCGCTAATTTCATATTTTTCCTCCTATAATAAATATGATAAAAAACATCCTACAGAAATGTAAGGTGCTAAAGCAATACCATTTTTATATTTATCATGATTGATTGCAAATGCCAAGATTAAGCTAATTAGAATAAAAATTAAAACTTCTATACCTTTAAACCCAATTAAAAATCCACTACTTCCCATAAGCTTTATATCCCCTCCTCCAATACCTCCATTTTTCAATATTGCTGATAAATAAAGAGGTAACGCAAATAAAAATAAATTTATTATAGATAAATATAAATTCATTTTTATAAAGGATACAAATAATATTAATACCTGTATTTTATTAGGTATTAATTTTGTTCTATAATCTACATAACTAGCATAGATTAATATTTGAGCATATAAAAACCCTTTTATTATTAATGCTATATTATTAATATGTTTAAATAGGCTTATGATTAATAAATATTCTATTAAAAGTAATATCATTTTTTGCTCTTTGCTTAACACAATTTTTTCACCTGTTGGCAGAAATTTTAAATCATAGAAATAACTGAAAATGCTATTAGAACTAATATTATTGAAAGACATAATATAAAATCCTATCCAAACATATTTACAATTGTAGATTGTGCTTTTGGTAAAATAACATCTTGTAACGCTCCAGTTGCCCAAGCTAACATCAGTCCACCTAAAAACACTGCAATAACTACCCAAATAGCCTTAGATACATTTTCATCCATACCAGATTCATTATTTAATACTTCTCTTAGATGTCTTTCTATAC
>NZ_JAGWCX010000044.1:0-37033 GCF_020657775.1 Clostridioides sp. ZZV14-6345
TTAAAGAATACACATAAATATTTCCAGACTCTAAATATGGGTTATTTATATATAAAATGTAAGATTTTCTATATAAAATAACCCTTTTTATTTACGTTTTTAAACCTATAATACACAAATTTAAAGCTGAAAATAAAACTTTACAATCATTGACTATCTTATTTATCAATAATCTAAAGTAATTATTTTCAGCTTTTCTTAAGATAAGTTACTAATACATACTTATATACACTAATACTTAAGTATCTTATTTAGCACTCTTTAATTTTACTAACTCTTTAAACGCATTTTGATTTGCTCCTCCACCAACTTGAGTTACTTTTTCTAAAGTCTTATTTTTAAGAACTTCTTTTTGGCTATCAGCTAATTTATCACCAACTAAAATTATTGGTGACCCAGTTTTTGCTCCTAGAGGACCAACTGCCAATCCATCTATTAAATCATTTTGACTTTTAATTCCATTTTTAACTACAAATGCATTTTTTAAAGTATCTTTTTTATAAAAATTATCTATTATCTTTGAGTTAGTTTCATCTCTACTACTACCAGATAATCTAGTTGGATTTTTCAACTTACTTTCTAGATTATTTGATAGGGATGCTGTTCCTCCAATGATATAAGATTTCTCTATGTTTAATGAGTTTAAAAATTCATCAGCTCCTTGCAATTCACTTTTTTCATTTGCAAGTATAATTGGTATATTATTTTCTGCTGCTGCTGCACCTACACTAATTGCATCGGCTAATCCTTTCACCCCATTTACAACGGCTATTTGAGATATATTTTTTATGCTATTTAATTTTTTGGCTAGTAATAAACTTGTCTTATATCTATCACTTCCTGATATTCTCTCTGTCGATATGTTTAAGCTTTTTAATTGTTGTTCAGTTTCTTTACTTATAGAATTTTCTCCACCTATTAAGTATACTTTCTTAGCATCTAATCTCTGTATTTCAGATTTAGTTTTTGAATTTAAAGCTTCTTTTTGTGTCAATAATATTGGTGAATTTATAGCAGATGTAAAAGGAGTTGCTGCCAATGCATCTACTATCGAACCTCCATTTACTAAAACTACATTTTCTGAAGAATTAAAACCATTTTGACTAACTTTAATAGCAGTTTCATATCTATCACTTCCAATTAAAGATTCATTTGGAATACTCTCACTAGAAGACTTTTCTGTGACAGCTTTTATAGTAAAATTACATGGATAAAAGCTATTATCTCTATTTATATCAAAGAATTTTCCAGTGCTATCTATAATATAACTTTCACCTAAGTTAGCTTTTGCTTTAAATGTATCATATCCTGGTACATTTGACTCAGAGCCTATAGTGGACTCTCCATTTTTTGCTTCTATACTTACTACAATTGCACCTTTTCCTTTTGGTATATCAAAAGAATCAATTGGAACTGTTATGTATCCTGAATATTGGGCAGTACCTTCTTTTAATTTTTTCATATTATTTTCTTGAGGTATACTATTTATTACTGGAGCATAATACACTTCATATTTAGCTCCTATACTTTCAGTTAAGAACATTACAGATTTTAGAGTCTCATCACCTCTATTGAAATCAAATACATTTGCTGCTATTATTTTATTTGAGATTAAAGGAACAATGCTTGCATAGTCATGTTGATACATTTTCTCATCATTATTTGGTTTTTGACCTCCTTTGATTGAAAAATTATCTATATCAGACATAAGTGTCTTATCTTCATAAGATATCCAGAAATATCCATCCTCAGAATTATAATCTCCCCAACTATTTTTTATTAGCCAAGCACCATTTTTTGATGGTTTAATATTTGCATTAAAATTGTCTTTAGAATAGTTATCATCCCAGCCTACAATTGAAATAGCATGGTTGGTATTAAAACTTTTTGTTGGGCAATAATATGAATTTTGGTCCTCACTTTGATATTTAATATCTTCATAATAACCAGATGTTACTGCTCCAAATTGTAATATAGCATTTTTTGTAGAATTCATGTCATTACTTACACACACAGCATCTGTCACATTAAAAACAGTCGGTGCTGTATTCATATTAGTTGGTTTTGTCGCTCCTTGTGCTTTAGATACTTTGCCATTGTATGGAATCTCTTTTTCCAATTTAGGACCTGACCAAGATGTTAAATATCCCATAGCTTCATAATTTAAAGCACCATCCATGTCATTTACAGACCATCCATATTCGCCATCTGAAGCCCACCATCTTAAGTGTTCTTCTGATAAATCGTAGTCTCCATAATTATTTAATTTCAAGAAACTTTCTAAAGTTGCCATTGCAGCAAAATCCCAGCATATTCCTAAATTTTCTTGATTTTTTACTGATGTCATAAGACCTAATTTTCTAGGGTCATAAGATGTTGGAGCTGTTCTTCCTTTACTTTGAATTTGAGTACCTTCCAATTGATATGGATTTGGTATAATCCCATTATATTTTTCTGTACGTCCATTTTTAGCATCATTTAGATATTGTTTATAGTTTTCACTGTATTCTGCTTTTTTTACCTGATTCAATGTATTGCTATTGTCAGCTAATACAGGAATTGTTGATATTACTAAAATAGATATTAAAAATAGTGCAACAAACCTTGCCACTTTTTTTGAAGTAAATTTTTTCACGTTTTCTCCCCCTTGCTTCGAGCTAATTTTTAAAATTTTAATGTTATATATGGCTAAATATCAAATATTTACAAATATACAATCATTTAAATCAATTATACCAAAGTTTTCCTTTAGAAATAAACAAAATAAAATAAAAAACTGAACTTATTTAAGATAAATTCAGTTTTTTATTTTATTTTTTATATATTTTTATCTGAACCCTATTACAGCAGCTCCTAACGCTCCTATTATTTGAGTATCTTCTGCAATAAAAATTTTTTTACCCAGTATTTCTTCTATCATTTTTACTAGTTCTTTACTTTTTGCAAGCCCTCCAGTAAATGCAACTTCATCTATTACCTCGCCTCTTGCCAGCATAGATGTAGATTTATTTGCAATAGATTTTAGTATTCCTGCTGCTACCTCTCCAGTAGAAATATTTTGAGCTAGAAGACTTACAATTTCAGACTCAGCAAAAACTGTACACATACTAGATATATTAACTGGCTCATGGCCTTGAGCTAATGTATCAATACTTTCTATATCACTTCCTAAAAGATTAGAAGTAATCTCTAAAAATCGACCAGTTCCTGCAGCACATTTATCATTCATTATAAAATTAAATACATTTCCATCCCTATCTAAATTTATAACTTTACTATCTTGACCACCTACATCTAAAATTGTCCTTATGTTATTATTTAAAAAGTAAATACCTCTAGTATGACAAGTTATTTCTGTTACTTTCTTATCAACAAAATCCATTACGCCTCTTCCATACCCTGTACCTACCACTTTTTTTATATCTTTCTTATCAATTTCGCTACTTAACAACTCATAAACTTGTTTAGATGTACTTTTAGGGCTCCATCCAGTTGGTATAATTATTTTCTTAATAATTTTTTCACCATCGAATAACACACCTTTTGTTGCCACTGACCCTGAATCTACTCCTATACTAAACATAGTTCCTCCTACTTTTATTTATTCCTACAACATCTCCACAAACGCTTCAAATCTAGTTCTCAATTGTTCAGTATCTGATTTTGAGTAATCAGTCTCAAGAGACATAAATGGTTTATTTTTTTCTTTTGTAACAAACTCTCTTATTCTATAACTTTCTATATTAAATGTATGACAGGCTTGTAAAACTACATCTATTACAGCATCTACATTATATTCATCTATTATTCTATCTAATAATTCAATACGATTATCATTGTTCATCATACAAGAACACCCTATGTTTATATACTTTTGTGTCAAAGCGTCATATACATCTTCTATTTCTTCATCAACCAACAAATCGTTTGACCTAATTGCTCCACAAAGTTCATATGCTACAACTGATGCTCCTGCATCTTCTAAAGTTTTAACTATTTTTTCGCTTATCCCACCAATAGGAGAACCTGTTATTAGTATCCTTGGCTTATCTTTTTTAACTGGACATTCTCCTTTTTCATATCTTTCTTTCATATCATCTATAACTTTTCTTAAAGACTGCTTAAGTTCTGTACGGTCAAATTTAAAACCTGCTTGATATAAAACATTATGTAACTCAAGACCTGTAAGTGCAGATGGTTGTAATTTGCCAAGTGCATAGAACTCTTTTAAAAGTTCTCTTTCTTCATTTTTGTCTTTTATAGCAGCTCTTATATCATCTTCTGTTATAGTCACACCTAAAGATTTCTCAACCTCATCCTTTAATCTTATCATTTCATCTTTCCAAAGTTTATAAGCAAATTCTCCTTTTGAGGTATTTGGTAAATGCATTACATATGTTGGCTTAACTTTTGCAAGCTCTTCATACATTTTTTTCTTACCATCACAAGTAGTTTCCCCTATCAATAAATCAGAGAAATAGAAATATGGACAGGTATCTGTTATTGCATGTCCATAGCTTGATTTTATCAAAGGGCAAAGATTTCTTGGAAGTACTCTTTCTGCATCAGGTATTGGTTCTTCACTAACACCACATACACCTACTACAGTTGCTCCAGCTGCCATTGGAATTTCAACTGGAGTAAATGTACAGAAAACTCCAACCATCTTTTTACCACTTTCCTTAAGTTCTTTTGCATTTATAAATCCTTTTTGTCTAGCCTCATTGAAGCTATCAAATTGTTTTGGCAAATTTGTCATGAAAATATTCCTCCCACTTACTTCTCTTCATAATTCAATTTGTATTTTAAACAATAAAAACTAAATATTTCCATTAAAATACAAACCTCTACATTAGATTCTATCATGCTTTAGCTTTTATCCATAATTGTTTTTATCAATACAAAATCAAATGTATATAGATATATTGTATAACTAATTTTTATGTTATAACTTCTCTTATAACTTTTATAACTTAAGCTCTCTAATCCTCAATCTATAAGCAGACACAGCAGTTTCACATAATTTATCAATTAATTTTCCATTTACATAAAATCCTACAAATGCTCCTATTCCAGGCATTAGTTGCAAAAACTTAGCTAAATCTAAATAATCTCTATACTCTTGTTGAAATGTTCTCCAATTAAAATCATTGATGTCTTCTGGTAGACTCTTTACATATTCATCCCAATTATTCATCAATTTAAAAGTTTCATTTATATGCTGTTGACTAGAAAAAGCCAGTTGTAATATATTTAATATATAAATCCTTTCTTTGTAGTCTTTAACATCATATCCATATATTGAAGCTACATCATATAAAAATTTCACTTTAATACCTAAGAGCAAAGGAAAATCGGATAAACCTAAGAGAATTCCTCCTGCCCCTGTTCCTGCTCCTTCAATCATTGCTGTAGTCTTGTAAGTTTTGGCTTTTTCTAAAACTAATTTTTCTCTTTCTTCTAATGACATATTTCTAAGTGGTGGCTTTGTAGCATATTTATATCCAAACAATACGGTTTTTGTCATCACTTTTATAGAAGAAGTAATTATTTCATGGTATTTATCTGGCAATACTCCATTAAATTTATTCTGTATTCCCTTTGATGCTTTGTCAAATATAGATGGTTTCTTTAATATATTTTTCTTCCATTCTTCAAGTTCCTTTTTGGCTAATTTAATATAAGTAACGTCTTCATAACATTTCACATTTTTTCTCCTACTCTAATGTATTATTGTTGATTTAATTAATTAGATTTAAAGTTTAAATAGTTTAATCTATTAAATTAAACTATTCAAGTACTTTTTAGTTTCTTTATCTGCAAAACTCGCTTCTACTGTATTTCTATAAATTATTTTATAGTCTTCTAATCCTAATTTAAAAGTATCAAATATAACATTTAGTTCCGAATTCAAACTTATATCTGATACAGTTCTATTATCAGTATTTATACTTACATGTAAATTATCTTTGTAAAAATTATAAAATGGATGTGTTTTATAAGAATCTACTGTCTTAGTTTGTACATTACTAGTTGGGCATAACTCAAGCAATATTTTTTTATCTCTAACTAAATTATAGGCATTTTTATGTTCATTAATTTTTACACCATGACCAATCCTATCAGCTTTTAAAATATTTATAGCTTCTAATACATTTTCTCCACTTGCGGCTTCTCCTGCATGTACTGTAATTTTATATCCATATTCTCTTGCTAATTTAAAAGTATCTTCATATTCTTTGCAAAATCCCTCTTTCTCTGGACCACATAAGTCTACTGCTACAACACCTTTATTTACAAATGATTTTCCTTCTTCGATTACTAATAATGCCTCTTTTGAAGTCATTGTTCTCATACAACCTAATATTAAATTACCTTTTATATCATAAATACTTTCGGCTTCTCTAATTCCTTCAATTATACCCTCAATTATACTTTTAATACTCATACCTTTTTGGGTATGAAGTAATGGTGCAAATCTAATTTCAATATATTTTACATTTTCTCTACTTGCATCTTCCAAAAGTTCAAAAGCAATTCTTTTTAAATTTTCTTTAGATTGCATTACTTTTAAAGGCAAATCAAATTTTTCTAGATATTCATCAAGCGAAGTACAATTAAAAGAAACTTTTGCTAATTTTTTTATTTCATCAATATTATTTGAAGGTAAGTCTATTTTCTCTTTAATAGCTATATCAAGCATAGTTTCTACTCTAACACTTCCATCCAAATGGCAATGTAAATCTATCTTAGGTAAATTTTCAAACATTTTATCCTCCTACTATACTTATAAATAATATTCTCAACAGATTTTTAAGTCTTATTTCTATTATATCAATATACTACAGTTTTTCATGCTAAAAAAAGTTACAACTCATTAAAATATTTTAATTTAATTTATGATTATCTAATTATATCTACTGACTTTTTTTAATATACATTTATTAATATACATTTGATAATAAAATTCCAATACATAAGAATTTAAGTTATACAATTAAAACTTTGAATTACAAAGGAGGATTTATTTTGCTTACCTTAACTTTTGATATGGTACAAACCTTGACACTATCTATATTATTTTTTTTAATTGGTAATTTGTTAAAGAATAAAATTAGCTTTTTAAACAATTTCTGTATACCTGCACCAGTAATAGGAGGTCTATTATTTTGTTTTCTAAATTTATTTCTTAAATATTTTAATATGGTAGATATATCTGTAAGTGAGAACTTAATGCCAAATTTTATAACTTTCTTTTTTACGACAATAGGACTTGAAATAAGCATAAATCTTATAAAAAAGGGTGGTAGTGTATTATTTAGATATTGGATTTTGTGTGGAGTATTGGCATTTTGCCAAAATATCTTAGCTATTACAATATCAAAAATTATAAAACTTGAACCTCTCTTAGGTCTTATGTGTGGCAATGTATCTATGGAAGGTGGTCATGGTTATTCTGCTGCATTTGGACTTACAATAGAAAAGCTTGGTATAGATGGAGCAGTTGGAGTTGGTCTATCTGCTGCAACAATAGGTCTTATTATGGGTGGTATATTGGGATGTCCTGTAGCTAGATTCCTAATAAATAGATATAAATTAAAACCGTCATCAAATATAGACTTATCGAGTCCTAAGTATAATAGAAATCTAAAGGGATTAGGAAATAAATTTTTTAGAAATAAGAATAGAATAAAAAACAATGATTTCTCTAACCCAATAACACCTACTGTATTTTTGGAACAAGTTCTTCTCATATTTATTTGTATAAATACAGGAGAAATCATAAGTAGAACCTTCTATATAATATTTAATATCTTATTACCTTCTGTTGTAACTTGTATGTTTTCGGCTGTTATTTTTAGAAATTTAAATGATAAGATAAGTATACTAGAATTAAATTTTAAACTTATAGACTTTTTAAAAGAACTTTCATTAGGAATTTTTTTAACTTTATCGCTTATGAATATAGATTTATTTGAATTATCTACATTATTACCTCCTATTCTCTTAATAGTAACTTTCCAAGTAATCTTTATAATCCTATTTTCAATATTTATTTGCTTTAGAGTACTTGGAAAAGATTTTGATTCTGCCATCATAATAAGTGGTTTAATTGGACATGGAATAGGTGCTACTCCAAACGCTTTAGCAAATATGAGCTCTTTGACACAAAAATATGGAGATTCCCCAAAAGCCTTTTTAGTCGTACCATTAGTAAGTGGTTTTTTGCTAGATGCTATTAGTATCCCATGTATACTATTTTTTATAAACATACTAACTTAATATGTTTATTTTTTTGTTATATATTGACAATTTGCTCTTTTTATTATATATTATAAATATAAAGTTTGATAATGATTTTCATTAGGAGGTGTTAATAATGACTGTTTACAACTTGAAACTTGGACAAAAGGGAATTATAGACAATGTAGCTGGAAATGAAAAACTTATGAAGAGACTTCTAGCCTTAGGATTAATAGATGGCACTGAGGTTGAAGTGAAAAAGATAGCTCCTCTTAATGACCCTATAATAATTAGATTTAGAGGATTTGACTTAGCTATTAGAAAATCTGATGCAAAAAATATAAATTTAAAAAATAATTAATATATAATAAAAAAGAGATTTTAAAATCTCTTTTTTTGTTTATGTATAGATAAATTTGAGTAAGTATTTAAACATTATATACTATGTAAAAGTCATCAATATAGACTTATAAATAATAGTTATAAAATATCAACTATTTTTATAAATAAACTATTTAAACTAGTCTGAAAATATTTGTTGGCGTAGTCTAGAAACAGGTATTCTATCTCCACTTTCCATAACTGCATTACCATTTTCATATCCATATACAGATTGTAAATTTATTATATAGCTACGATGACATCTAAAAAAATTTGTTGGTAAACTTCTCTCTAAATTTTCAATAGTATCATAATAATCTATAGTCTCTTTCTTTAAATGAACATAAATTTTTCTTTTTATAACTTCACAATATAAAATATCAGCAATTTTTAATCTCCAATATGAATAGCCTTTTTGTATTGTGATATAATTACTTTCATTATTTTCAAGTTTTATAACTATTCTATCCAAAGTTTCATATAGTTTCTCATTGGAGAGAGGTTTTATCAAATAATTTATAGCATCTACTTCAAAAGCATCAAATACAAACTCATTTAAAACTGTAACGAAAATTATAAAGCAATCATTACCATATGACCTTAATTTTCTAGCTGCCTGCATTCCGTTAATCTCTTCCATCTGTATATCTAAAAATATAATATTAAACTTTTCATGATTGCATAATAAATCTTCTGCTCTATCAAAAAGCCCTATATTATATGATAAATTATTATGCTTCATATATAATTCTACATTTTCTTTTAAATGATTTAGCATATATGATTCGTCATCACAAATGGCAATTGAAATCAATATGTACACCTTCTTTCTTGTCATTATTCTAATTATTATATAAAGTTAATTTTTTCTATTCAATCAATCTGTTCTAATATGTTGAATATTTGTTCCAAAATGTAATAATCTCACTTTTCATAGTATATCTAATTTAAATTTGTGTATCAATATTATAATAAATTAATTTATTATTTTATAAATTTAATTTAAAAATGTACAAATAGTATTCAATCTTTCGAATTTATCTAATAAAAAAAGATATCGTAAAATAATTTTAAAAAACTATTTTTCGATACCCTTTTTAATTTTAGTCTTGTGTTATATTTTTATTATTCAAATACTGTTTGGTCTTCTATATCTTCTGTTAGTGCATTTAAAGCTTTCAAGACTATGTTCTTTCTAATTTTTTTACTTTCTTCTTCTCCTAAAATAGGATTTCCAAGTGGATATGGTATTCCTACTGCTGGAACAATTCTATTAGCTCCTATTGTAAGTGATATTGGTACTACTGTACAAATATGAACAACTGCTATGCCAGCTCTTTCAATCTCTTTCACCATCGTTGCTCCACAACGAGTACAAGTACCTCATGTAGAAGTTAAAATTACAGCATCTACATTGTCTTCTAACAATTGCTTAGAAAATTCTTCTCCAAATCTTTTAGAATTACCAACACTTGTTCCTGTTCCTGTAGTAGTTATAAAATAATTTGCTAATTCTCCAATTACACTTTCTTTTTCAAGCTCTCTAACTACATCTAGTGGTACAACCAAATTTGGATTTTCAAGTACATATGCTCTATCATAACCTCCATGTATAGTTGTAAATTCTTTATTTGACATAGAATCCATATCTGTTAAATCGTAAATTCCATATTTAGTAGCACTTGAAGACTCAATTTTGTCTGGATTCTCAATTGGAACTATCCCTCCAGAAGTTACTAGTGCAAGTTTTATCTTAGATAAATCTTTAATAGGCTTCATAGGTGTAACTCTATCAAATTCAGGCATTGGATACTCAGTTTCAAAGTTTTCTCCTTTCATCTTCTTAACCAACATATCAATTGCTCTTTCAGAGCCTCTAAGTTCATGGAAGAAATTTTTTCTTATTCCTCTCATTATATATCCTTCTTCTTCAGGAGACCCTATTTCCTCACATCTAACCAATTTAAGACCTAGTTTTGTCATTATTGGAACTACCTTTCTAAGACTTGCCGCTGAATTTCCTGTAGATATTATATGCAAATCCAACTTGAACATATCTACACCTGGATTTTCTTTATACATTCCTGTAACTACAGGAATATTTAGCTCCTCTTCAACTGCCTTACAAATAGTTCCACAAGCTACTCCATATCTACCTGCATTAAATGCTGGTCCTGCAATAAATAAATCAGGACTTTCTTCTTTTATCATTTTTAAAAGTTCTTGAGTTGCACTATCAATATTTTCACCAAAATACGTATCTCCACAAATTACAGTTGAAATTATCTCTGCATCATCATTAAATTGACTCTGAAATGCTATTCCAGGTCCTACTGCCCCAGCTTTTTTCTCTGGCGGAATATCTGCTTTTTCCTCTCCTCCTATTCCAGCAAAGAAATTGTTTATATAATGAACCACTCTGATTTTACTCATCTCTTAATCCTCCAAATCACTTTATAGTTATTACATTAATTAGACCAATGATTACACTAACAAAACTTTATATTCAAATATTTATTTAATAATATCTTGCTGTCAAATGATTATAACCATTTGCTATAGTTGATGCTATTATAATTTGTAGTTCTGCG
This sequence comes from Clostridioides sp. ZZV14-6345, assembly GCF_020657775.1. NCBI lineage: Bacteria > Bacillati > Bacillota > Clostridia > Peptostreptococcales > Peptostreptococcaceae > Clostridioides > Clostridioides sp. ZZV14-6345. The sequence goes on from NZ_JAGWCX010000044.1 coordinate 11,217, forward strand.
TCCATACTTCCATCATCATTTAAGCATCCTTTATACCCACCTATCATCATCTCAACATAATCTAACGTTCCTATAATTTTTTCCATTGCTGGGAAATGAACCACTAGGTTTCCTTGACCACAAGAAACAACTGCATCTGCTTCTTTAGTAGCATCTGCTATAGATTGACTCTTACCATCTTTTCCAGGAAATTCATCTGTTATCAAAACTACACTTGCTCCAACTTCACTACATTTTCTACAATTCATCATTAGGTCAGTATCTGGATTTCCGTAACCTTCTTCTGTCACCAAAACTCCATCAACTCCTAAAAATTCTATTAATTTGGCTACCATATCAGAGCTTCTCTCTTTATCGACTAAGAATACGTTTTCATTAGTCAAAATAACACCTATAAAGTTTAAATCTTTTCCATGTCTTTTATATAAGTCATGTATAACTGGATTATTTAAATGATGGAATGTCGTAACCTTATCACATGGTGCTACACAGTTTCCAGATATTATAGCTCCATCCATTATTTCAGTTGGGTACATAAATGTGGGAACTATTTGTTTAGCATCTACTCCATAATAATAAGTATCATGTAAAAGTCCTTGTGATTGTAACATGTGAACATATGCTACTGTTGGTAGGTCTGGATATTCTTTTACTTGTTTTAATAATGGCTTTGTCTCATATACAATTACTTCATCTGGCTCAACTTCTCTTCCTGCTTCACCTACATATGCACCTATTTTTAATCCAGCAATTCTAGCTGCTTCCTCATAATCATGAGTATCTATACCATCCTTTGCTTTTATAACAAGACATATATTATTTGTTTTTGAAAAAGGTGTATATTTAGCAGTAGGACCACTCATATCAATTACACCTTCTTGAAATCCAACGATATTTCCACAAGTTACAACACAAGCTCCTAAAAGTACATGAGTTCTTCCACTTCCTACTGTCTTCACTTTATTTATAATTCCAGGAAATATTTTGCTTTCATCTCCAATTTTAACTCTAGGTTCTATTACATCTTTAACTGGAGCTATTCTTATTGATTCGCCAGGTCTTGCAAGTTCAACATTTACACTTACAATCCTTTCATCTTCTAATGCTATACTTTCTATTTCCTTGCTATTCACATATAGTACTCCATCTTTTACTTCTGTCTTTTCTCCAAATTCAACATTTTTTATAAATATATTCCCTAGCTCTAGCTTCATATGAAAATCCCCCTTAATATATTTAATCGCAATTAAAAGTATTTATTATTACGTTTATTAATATATAAAGCATTTTCTATGCCAATTATTTAAAATACACATTCTATATATTAATATCATAGAAATTTTCATTTTTAATTTACATCAGTATTGAATTTACCAATAATTATTGTAAATTCTAATTTTTAAAATTATAATAAAAAAAGATAAACAGATTTTTTCTGCTTATCTTTTAATAAACTTTGAGAAGTTTTTTTCTCACTCAATGAGAAATTTTTTTCTTACCTAATATTATATTCTGATATTTTGTTAGTTAATTGTCTTCTACTAATCTCCAATTTTTTAGCTGTATTTGAAATATTGTTTCCACATAAAGATAAAGCCTTTTCAATATACTCACATTCAAACTCTTTTCTTATTTCTCTTAAGGGTCTAATACTTATTTTATCATCTATATGCACATTATTTGATATTAAATTTAAATTATCTTTTGATAAATTACCTTCTTCAGTTAAAACTACAAATCTATTTATTATATTTTTTAATTCTCTTATATTTCCTGGATAATTATAATTTAATAAAAAGTCCATCACTTCCTTGTCGATTGAATGTACCTTTTTATCATGTTCAATTTGATACTTGTTTAAGAAAAATTCTATAAGTGTACTTAGGTCTTCCCTTCTTTTTCTTAGTGGTGGTATAGTTATTGTTATTGTACTTATTCTATAAAAAAAATCTTCTCTTATATTTCCATTTGATATTTCTACTTTTGGTTCTTTATTCATCGCACAAATCAATCTAAAGTCAACTTTAATGGATTTATTACTTCCTATCCTCTCTATAGATTTCTCTTCAAGTGTCCTTAGAAGCTTTACCTGAACATTTAAAGGTATATCTCCTATTTCGTCAAAAAATAAAGTTCCTTTATTTGAAAGTTCAAATCTACCTTTTCTACTATCTACTGCTCCTGTAAAAGAACCTTTTTCATGTCCAAATAACTCTGACTCTAATAAATTTTCTGAAAAAGAGCAACAATTTACAGGAACAAATATCTCATTCTTTCTTGGACTTATACTATGTATATATCTAGCTAGTATATCTTTCCCTACACCAGATTCACCCAAAATTAATATATTAACATCTTTACAAGCAGCTTTTTCTGCTATTTTTATAACATCATTAAAATCTCTATTTTGGGATTCTAGAGTAAAATCTAAATTATTCTTTTGTGCAGAAACTGATGACTTCACTATCTTTACCTTTTCAATTTCTTCTAATAAATTTTCAATAGGATTACTTTTTATAAAATAAGATAAAGCTCCTCTTTTCATAGCATCAACTGCATTTTCAATACTTCCATATCCTGTAACTAATATAACTTCTATATTTTTATTAATAGATTTAATCTCATCTAATAACTGTACTCCGTCCATATTTTTCATCATAACATCAGATAAAATCAAATCATATTTCCTATCTTTTTTGATGATATTTACAGCTTCTTCTCCACTTAGTGCTATATTTACAACATAGCCATTCTTTTGTAGAATTTTTTTCATTACTGTTCCATACTCTAGCTCATCATCAACTACTAGTATTTTCATTATATAGTCACCTCTTTATTTAGTGGAATTTTTATATGAAAACAAGTTCCAATCCCCAATTTACTTTCAACACTTATATCACCATTATTCTTCTTAATCTCGTTATAAGTGATATATAAACCTAAACCAGTCCCTTCACCTATTGGTTTTGTAGTATAGAAAGGATTAAATATATCCTTTAGAGCATCTTCCTTTATGCCTTCTCCATTATCTTTAAAATCTATAAACAAACTATGGCTTTCTACATAGCAATTTATAATAATTTTTCCATTCTCATGTATTGCATCTACTGCATTAGAAATTAAATTTATAAATACATGTTTTAATGATTCTCCATTTATGTAGCATATTAAATTAATATCACAATCGATTTTTATTTCAACATTCTTTAATTGTAATATTTTATATTGAAGTTTCACTATATTTTCAATGAAATTTCTTATATTTATATGTTCTAAATTATCATCTGATATTCTCGCAAAATTTAACAAATTAGTTATAATGTTACTTGCTCTGTCTACATTGCTTTCTATTGATTTTACACAATCATGTACTTCTTCTACTGTAACATTATCTTTTAAAAGATAGCAATTATTTCTTATTATTCCCAAAGGATTTCTTATCTCATGTGCTACTCCAGAAGCTAATTGTCCTATAGATATCATTTTATTTTCCCTAAGTAATTTTGCCTCTACTATTTTATCATTCGTTATGTCTTTAATAAGAACCACTATATACTCAGTATTATTTTTTTTATACTCTACAGGAAAAGTATTTATCTTTAAAATCTTATTGTGTATTTCTACTTCACTAGTTTTACTTATATTTTCAGAAAATGTATTTTCAATAATACCTTTTATTATGCTAATCAAATCTTCTATTTTATAACTCATTTCACTTATAAAATCATACAGTATTTTGTTCGATTCTACTATGTTGTAATTTTCATCTACAAGCATTATTATATCTGTTATGCTATTAAAAGTTGCCTCTAAAGCTTTTTTATTTTCTATTACTTCTTCTGTTTTTCTTTTTATTTCTACCTTTAACAAGTATGTATAACTATAAAAAATATAAATTGATATTAAAATTATGCCTATAAAAATATAAATACTTGGTACAATTCCTCTCTCATATAATATATCATCAACTTCATTATATGTGGAATACCATTTTTTCTTTAAGTCTTTATATACTCCATTTTTCTGAAGTTTAAAAATCCCCTTATTTAATATACTGACCAGTTCTCTATATTGTTTAGGTACAGCAAGAACTGCCTTTTTAGTATAGATAGGATTACTTAAAATATTGTATTTATTTGAAAGTCCATAATTATTTATATAATACCGTAGTACTGGCTCATCACCAACAACTGCATCTACTCTTCCTAACATCAAATGTTTGACCCCAGTCTTTATATCTGGAGTCAATACAATATTTATGTCTTCAACTTGTTGCTTTAAAAAATTTATAGAATAATCTCCTTCTGGAATTGCCACTGTTTTTCCATTTAAATCCATGTAACTATTTATATCTTGAGATTTTTTATCTTTTAATATATTTGCACTCAAAGTATATATTGGGTCAGTAAATATAAATTTACTTTCCCTTTCTTTTGATGGAATTAAATCAAAAAACTTTATACTATCATCTATTGAATTTATAAAAGATTCTTTCCACCATGTATTTGGTTTAAAATAAAAATCTCTACCAATTTGAATTGACAGAGAATTCATTAAATCAACAATAATTCCCTTATACTGTCCATCTTCTTTACCTTTATATCTCAAAGGAGGGGAACTTTGGTCGGAGCTATAAACCAAATTCTTATGTTTTTCTAGCCATTTTTTTTCGTCTTCTGTAAATGGAAGTGATTTCTTAATATATTCAAATACATTTAGATTATACTCCATATTTACATACATATTTGTAAGTGAAAACACCACTAAAAAAGAGTAAATAATACCTATAATAACTATCTTTTTTTTATTCACTTTAAAACTCCAATCTTCTTTTTTACTATAATAAATTCAATATTTAATAACAAAATCCTACTTTTTTCATTAAATATTTATATTTATTGTAAAATTAATTGAATAGATGTTGAAATTGTAGTCATTACTATTCCTATCAGTGCTTCATATGGAATTAATTTAAATCTGTCTCCTATATCCATATTTATACTACCTGCACTGGTATGAAACAATGAACCATGTGGTAACTGCTCAAACACACTAGAACCAGCATTGATTATTGATGCACCTGAAACTGGCGATAGACCACCATTTAATATGGCATCAGAAAAAGTAGATGATGCTATAGTGGCGCCAGCTGTTGATGATGCTGTTGCCAATGACATAAGTATGCCTGAAATTGGTGCTAATAAAAATTGTGGCATATTTAAAAATTGTAGGATACTTATTGTACTCTGTTGTAATTCAGACATCTGTATAATTCCTGCAATAGTCCCTGTTCCAAGTAATAATATACATACTCCTTGCATCTTAGATAATCCAAAAGCCAAATATTCTCTTGAATTGTTCAGATTTCCTGTGGCAATTAGAGTTACCATTCCTCCTATTGGAAGAGCTATCATTGGGTCTATAACTATAGGAGATACATTTCCCAAAAACAACAATAATATAGCTACAATTGGACCACATAATGATTTAAATAAACTTGGTAAATCATCTCTTTGCTCTAAGATTTCATATGATTCTATTTTATTCCCTCTCTTTATTAATATACTAGCTAAGATAACTGTAGTCACAACTCCAACGATTGCTGGAATTATATTAGAAATCATAACACTAGATAGATTGACTGAAAAATTTCCTGCCACTGCTATAGTATTTGGATTTGGTGATACTATATTACCTGCTTTACCTCCTCCTAACATGGCTAATAGTATTGATAATTTAGAATAATTTAATTTTCTACCTATATATAATCCTATAGGTGCTACAGTTATTATAGATACATCCAAATTTACTCCTACCCCAGCAAGTACCATGGTTGAAATAGCAATTGAAAGCAAAGCTCTCTTTTCACCAAATATTTTTACAATCTGTTCTGATATCTTATCTACTGCCCCTGTTTTTATTAGACTTCCAGCTAATACACCTGATGCCAAAGCTCTAAAAATTGATGGTGAGATGTTCATAGCTCCAGTTGCCATAAAATCTACAGTTTGTGTTATATTTGCTCCTCCAACTAATCCTCCAATAAATGCTCCTAACATTAAACTATATACAGCTTGAAATTTTTTTATAATTAAAATAATTGCTACTAATAAGCCAAATATAGCTCCAAAAGTTGTTATTTGCATAATATCCCCTCCTATCACAAGTTAATTATTTTTTACTTAATTTAATTTTATTTAAATATATTTTAAGTATTCTGTATTCACTTGTCAATTATATTTTAATTTATTCAATTATATTGAACATTATTTTTTCAAATTTTTATTCTATGTGTTATAATAACTTCATACTATATAATCTTTTTACTTGATTATTTTAAGTTAATATTTTTAAAATGAAAAAGAGAGGATATTCATATGAATGATTTAAATTTAGGAGAAAAAATAGCTGAAGTTCGAAAAAAACAAAACTTAAGTATTCGAGATTTAGCAAAACTAGCTGATGTTACGCCATCATTATTGAGCCAAATAGAAAGAGGTCTTGCTAATCCATCTGTAAATTCATTAAAATCTATAGCCTCTTCTCTAAACGTTCCTTTATTTACATTTTTTGTATCTGAGGTAGATAAAAAAAGCTTGATAGTAAGACATGATAGTAGAAAAAAAGTTATTTTACCTGGAAGCAAAGATGTTGTATATGAAATTTTAATTCCAGACTCTAGTGGTAATTTAGAATTTGCAATTATGGATTTAGCTCCAAACACTTCTTCTTGTATTGATAGAATTACTCATAATGGTGACGAAATCGCATATGTTCTAGAGGGAGAAATTAAACTTTTTATGGATGATGATGAATTTACTTTATTCAAAGGGGATAGTGTGAAGGTTCCTTTAGGAACAAAACATAAATGGCAAAATGATTCAAATAGTGAAAGCAAAGTAATTTTTGCAGTCATCTTATAAAGGAATAAATCCTATGAAAACATATAAATTTATATTTTTTGATGCAGATGACACTTTATTTGATTTTAAGAAGAGTGAATCACATGCTTTTAAGTATATAAAAATATAAGTGATAAGCTTTGGTTTGACCTTGAAAAAAATATTATAACTTTGAATGAACTTAAATTGCTTAGATTTGAACTTTTTGCAGATGAAATGAAATTAGATGTTGACTCTAGAACTCTTAGTAAAATGTACTTAAATTTTTTAGGTGAATGTACCTTTTTAATTCCAGGTGCAATCGATATATTGCCATATCTTAAAGAAAAATATACAATCATTATAATAACAAATGGAATTTCTGAAGTTCAAAAGAAAAGACTTGAAAAGTCAAAAATAAAAGAATATATTGATGGAATAGTTGTATCTGAAGAATTAAAAATATCAAAACCAAATCCTGAAATATTTAAATATGCGCTCAAAAAGTTTAAATGCCATAATAAATCTTCTGCTTTGATGATTGGTGATAGCTTAACATCAGACATCTTAGGTGGAATAAATTCAGAAATAGATACTTGTTGGTTAAATTCTAATAACATCATAAATCACACTAATCATATACCAACTTATGAAATAAATACTCTTCTTGAATTGAAGAAACTATTATAACTTGTAACTCTGTGCATATTAAATAGAATATTATTTTGCAATAATTTTTTTAGTTTATAAATATCAGAACTAAAAAAATTATTGCAATTGACACACAAAACAAATTTTAATCATAAAAACTAGCTAAAAACATTTTTTAGGACATTTATTGCATCTTGATTCTAAATTTTCTTCATCCCCCATTAAAACAAGCATTGCAACGCTCTTTATGGGTGATAGTTGATGATAATCATTGATTTCTATTTCTACACTTTTATATTTATTTTTTATATAGTTGTAAATATCCTTTTGTTTCTCTACTTCAAAATCTTTATCTCCTGGATATATTTCATATGATATGTTGAGATTACTATATTTTTCTTTCAAGCACATTTTTATTTTCTCATTAATACAGTCTAAACATACTACGCCTATTTTGTCCAAAGCCAATCCTGCCATCATATTGCAATTTTCCATATAATCATTCATCTTGATGTCAATTTTATCTCCTATTGTGTATAATATAGCAAATGCTTTTTTACACTCTTTAGGCATTTTATCAACATCAACCTCACTTATATATACCTTGATATCTAAAATATCAGTTATATTTTTTATTTCTCTTTCAACTGTTTCACTAATTGTATCTGGAGCTTTTCTATTTCCATACCCCAAAAACTTTAACACAATATTCTTGTCTATAAAAATATCTTCTAAATTTACAGATTCTAAAAAAGATTTATTTTCATTACTATTACAATTCATTAATATCAATCCTATCTAGTTCTTTATAACTAATTCTTCCTGCCTTTATAGCTGCTTGTAAATTTTCTACTGGAGTAGTATTTAAACAGTTACATCCAAAGTCACATAAGAAATTGTCATATCCTCTCATCTTCTTTAATAGCTTTAGCGTCTCTCTTCTAATTTTATCTGGGTTAGAGCGTCCAAGAAGTTTTATTGGGTCTAAGTTACCAATCAACACTATATCTCTAGGAATCATTGGTGCAATTTCTTCATAATCTAAAATTTGGTCTAAACTTACTGCATCTATATTACAATTTAACATATTATCTAATAATTCTCTGGTATCTCCACATATATGCATACCTTTCCAACAATCAAGTTCGTCATAGATTTTATTTAAATTTTTTACTATATATTCATCAAATCTATCTTTACTTAAGGTTACTGATGTTGGTTCTGCTATTGAAATATATTTTGCTCCTGCTTTATTTGCAGCTACAGCATATCTTCTTACCAATTCAGTTGTAAATTCTAATAACTCCTCCACAAATTTTTTATCAGTTATTATACACCTCAAAAGTTGTGTGGCTCCAGCTAATTGACCTGCAAGTGTAAATGGACCTTGTATAGATTCATATAGTGGTTTTTTTATACTTTTTGATATACGTGATAAGCTTTCTATATTGAGTGGCATACGTCCACTGGTATAAGGGTCTGGAACATCTAATTTTCTTAATTTTTCCCTGTCAGTTATAGTATGAGTTAATACACTTGGGAAATCATAATCTGGTCTCAATGTCTCTAAACCCAGAGTTTCACAAAATGTAATCCCATCACAGAATGAGTATATAAAGTCTGATTCAAAATACTCGTCCATAGTTTTTGCTAATTCTAATTGTATATCTACACTATCATACACTTCATATGCCTTTTTATTTATTAAAAATAATCCATTTGTGCCCATATCAGGCAGGAAAAAACCTCTATCTTCACTATTTATATATTGAAGTAAAGTCATATCTGAAAACATTTAAACTTCACCTCCTACAAGTTTGTCTATTAATTTAACTGCTTTTGGAGCATTTGAACTGTATCCATCTGCTCCTATTTCTTCTGCAAACTCCATACTTACAGGACCTCCACCAATTATTACTTTTGGTCTTTTATCTATCTTAATCCTATTAAGCTCATCTATAACTGATTTCATATTATAACAATAGGTAAGAGTTTGATGCTATCTCCGTCTTTTCCCCTGCTCCACACCGTACGTGAAACTTTCATTTCATACGGCGTTCCATCAATTTTTCATCACTCAAATTAATTCATTTCCAATTATTTTACGATATTTATTCACTTTCTTAATCTCTTGATTCATTAAACCTGATTTTTCTAAATAAAATTGTATTGTTTCTGGTTTTATTGCATGTATAAGTTTATGTATATAAGGTGTTACAAGAATTAGGTTTTTATAATTATCATTACCACCTAGATTTAAAGGTACAACATGATGTACTTCCATATTTTCATCTAGTGGAAATCCACTTATTTGACACAATCCTAATTGTGATGAGTACCTTGATAATCGGTTATCATTATATTCAACACTTCTGTTAGATACAGGGTTGTGTGTTAAGTATGCCATTAAATTTCTATCTATGTAACCTAGTTTAGCATGTATAAAATTCCGTCCCTCTGCTGTGTAGTTCGTTATAGATTGCTTAAACATGTAAGGGGGAAAGGTTTTAATTCCTGTTAATGGATAGACTGCTTGTTTTAATACAAAGAGTTCTTTACCTTTGTAATCTCCATATTTATTTATATATTCATAAGACTTTATACCTGTTTTAGATTTAAGTTGATTCAAGCGATTTTTAAAACTTAAAGAAAGACTATATCTTATTCTATCAAAATCTCTATATACATCACTAGCTATTTTGTAGTAATTATGAGAACCAGCAATAATTTTATTCAACAAATATACATTTTTGTTAATTGGATATTGTTTTAGTATTATTAATTGATTCTTTATATTACTAATAACCTGTGATTTTGCTTTATCTGTCATACTTGTATAAACAACATATTTATTGTTTTTCTTAATAGCCCTTATGTTAAACCCTAGAAATTCCGAGTTTGAACGTCTAACATCTGTAATTTTAGACTTTTCAAGGCTGATTTCAAGTCCCAACCTTTCCTTCAACCATTGTTTTGTTGCTATAAAAGTTCTGTTTGCATGATTGAAATTTTTACATAAGATTTTGAAGTCATCAGCATATCGAACTATATACATTTCTTTTAGATTTGTATTTCTTAATGCTCTGTATTGATTACTTAACGTTGAATACTTATGTTGTTTTGATTCATATGTTTGCCATTGGTTACTAATCCACCAATCTAATTCATTAAGAACAATATTTGATAATAATGGAGATAATATCCCACCTTGAGGTACTCCTTTAGTTGGTATACCTATTCCTTCAACTTCTGCTTTTAGCATTGCACTGATAATGCTTATAACCTTTTTATCTCTTATTCCTATTGACCACATTTGTTTTAACAACTTACTGTGGTTGACATTATCAAAGAAACCTTTTATGTCTATATCTATTACATAATATAAATGGTCTAAATTTATATTTTTGTTAGTGTAAGCTATTGCATGTTCTGTGCTTCTATTAGGTCTAAAACCATAACTATGTGGATGAAACTTTGCTTCACATATTGGTTCTAGAACTTGCTTGATACATTGTTGAATGAGTCTATCTTCTATACAAGGGATACCTAAAGGTCTCATTTTCCCATTAGCTTTTGGAATTTCAACTCTACGGACTTTTTGAGGTCTGTAGTTATTAAGTCTAGCCTTAATGTATTTTAGATATTCTTCTGTAGGTTTATTATTCCAATGTTTTATATTATGTCTATTAGTCCCTGGTGTCATACTTCCTTTATTTCTTTTGATTGTCCTATATGCCAATAGTATATTTTCATCACTGCAAATAATATTGTATAGATTTTTGAATTTGCTTCCTGCCTTACTTTGCTTATACAAGTTATCGAATATGTGTTGCATATTGTAATACTCATTATATCTTAGTGTATCTTTCTTTAAAGGTTTTAAATCCTTATTAATTATAGCTTTCTTATCTGTATTATACATTGATTAGGTCGATTATCTCCTTTATATATATTTGTAAGGAATATAATCTTTCTTAGTCTTACATTGAACCCTAAAGTAAATTTGAATTAATTTGATATTTTTGAATAGTTGACTTGAGCCTATCCCTCCACCATTTATTATCATGGTTTCTTAGGTACTGTGGCTCTACTCTCATTGGTATGAATTTAGGTTATATTAGAATTGTTTTCATTTTAGATTTATTAGGATTTATGTGGGACTAATGAAATCCCACATAAATCTTTATTAGTATACTAACATGTTATTAATAATTATTTACATTATGCTATTTGTTTTTGCTATAAGTGTGCATCAGTTGTGTTACTAGTCCTAACCTACAATTTGATGCTGCTTTAGCACTTGTCCAATGTATAGGTTTACCTTTTTTATAGAATTGACATTCGAATTTATCAAATATCACTCCTTTTTCAGGATTGCCTATTAGTTCCCATCTACTCATTGTTAGTTCACTCCTTTCATTTTGGAATGAATACAGTACTGTACACATGTGTTAACTCTCTATTGTCTGTGGTCTATGCTGTCTAACCATCTCATGTTCTTATAATAGATTGAACCATAATATCTATAAAGGGTTGCTAATCCTTTATAATTTCGATAATACTCATTTATTATAGCATAGTGATTCTTAATATACAATATGTTTTTCCTAAAATTTTCCAAATTTCCCTAAAAATGTTTCATAGGTTGTCAAAAACCTCCACATTACCAACTTTCCACGTTCCGATAATTCTATCTTTACATATAAACTTAGGTCTATCCTATAGTACTGTCTTAACAATATTGCCTATAACAATATAAGGTATTTCATAACGGAAATTCTTACTTTACCTCTAAGACTACCCCTTTGGGGTCATTCACATTTCTATGAATTCTACGTTTAGTACTGTACATTCGGATATTCGTCAGTGCTTCTTACACACTATTCTAACCATATTTATTTTATAGATGCCCGACATATCTCATGCTTGACTTAATTAAAAGCCCCATTTCCTGTTTCTCTATATATTCTATAAGTAAGGTTCAGTCCAGTAGAACCTAGTCACACGACATAGCGAATCATATAGAGCCTTAGGACATAATCTCTGCCGTCTTCACCGAGCTTTTAACCCCTGTACTTTGACTTACAGACGCTAATCGGAGTATCAGCATTAGCCCTTCAAGACGTTACTCTATCATTTGACTAATCGAATTATCAGTTCATTAACGTAAACCTTTAATGAAGCATATTTCATCTCCAAATCCTCCTTTGATTCGTTAATGGTTAGTCTTTTCAACTAACAACATGTCGCACTTCCATCGTAGTTGTCATCATTGAAGATAAGCCTATTATATCTACATTGTTTTTTATAGCTTCTTCTATTATATCTTTACTTTTTCTATTTACACCTAAGTCAATAACTTTATATCCAGTAGCTTCTACCATTACTTTTACAATATTTTTTCCTATCTCATGAGTATCTCCTTCTACTACAGACATTAGAATTACTCCCTTTGATTTTTGCTTTACTTTTCCAGTTTTTTTCAAAAGATTAATACCTTTATTTAATGCATCTGTACATACTATAACTTCTGAAAGATAGTATTCTTTATTCTCAAATTTATCTAAAGCTCCTATCATACCTTTATTTAAACCATATTCATAAATATCTTCCACATCAATATTTTTATTTATAGCAATTTTCACTAAATTTTCTATATTATCTACACCCATATTTAATATACATTCTGCTATATTATCAAGTATATCCATATAATACTCATCCCTTCTAATTCCTTACAAAATTTCTTTTTTAATATACAATAATTTCTGTTATTTAATAAGAGCTAACTTTAGGTATTAATTCACATTTACTTAATACAGTCTAAAAGTACAACAATTATTGATAATTTAAATTCGCAGTCCATGGAAAATCTACAGGAAATGCCTTTGTAGCAAATTCATATATATTTTTTAAATGTTTAAATTCATTGTACTGTTCTTCATTTTTTTCAAAAAATAGTTTATTAAGCTTATCCAAACTTTCTATTACAAGTTCTTCTTCTTTGTATTTAATAATATATTTATTTTCAATTTGTTTAAATTCCATGTATTTTAATAATTCAGAATCTACATATTGATTAAAATAACTTCTTAAACTATCACATAATTTAATAAAGTTTATTATTTTCATCGTTCCTTGTTGGTAATCCAAAGATTTTACTCCATTAGATTTCAACTGATCTTTAAGATTTTTCACATGTACTTTATAATCTAAATATTCTAATCCAAATTTATTTGCAACATATTTCAATATATTTTCAACATTTACAGAATTTAATCCTATTTCAGCAACTTCTCCTACAATAGAGTCTTCTTTTTTTATTGTTCTTATTATCAAATATCCTATTATATTATTATTTTCCTTTATAAATACCTTCTTGTAAGCAATTGGTCCCCAAGCAATAGTTGCTGCATGCAATAATTTTTGGAACTCATCTCTTCTTCTTATAAATCTAGTACTATTTTGATTATATAATTCAATCATTTTATCTAAATCATCATCTTTTTCAAAATTAGTTTCATCAAATTCAACTATTTCATATGGTATTTTCACATCATCAGGTTTTATTGTATATTTATAGAAACTCTTTATCAAACTGCAATTTCTTCTACTATATAAACTTCTTGTTCCTGAAATGATTACAATATCTACACCATCATAAAACATTTTTTCTTCTACTTTATCCAGTATCTTAGATGAATAGCCCTTTTTTTCATAATCTGGATGAGTACATACCCCACCTATGGCCGCAACTTTTAGCCTATTTCCTTGAATAGATACATCTTGAATTAGATAATTTACATCAGAAACTACTTTATCATCTTCTGATATTATAATCATATTTTCTATATTATTTTTATTCAATAAAATAGGAAATTCCTCCATCATAGTTGGTTTATGATTTCTTGATATCCTAAATACATAGTTTATTAATTCTATTACTTTATCGAATTCTTCTAATTTTGCACTTCTTGGTCTTAATTCCATCTATGTTCCTCCAAATATTATTTAAAATACTTAAACTCTATTATCTATAATAAAACATTTATTACTACATTTCTAATTATATCTTTTTTCTTTACAATTTTTAATTCTTTTTTTAGCAAATTTCTATAAAATATAAATCTAATTCACAGTTACACTTATAAAATAACCAGTTATGTATAGTATATTGAAATATTTTCTATGTGTTTATATGATTAAGGTCCATAGGTCAATTGAAATAATCACTTTTTCAAGAAGGTTATAATTTTTTTATTACCTTCTTTTTTATTATAAACTATGAATAAATCAAAGAAATTTTTCTAAGTTATTTTTAAATAATGACTTTATAGTTCAATTGTACTAAAATAGTATATGTAAGTTACAAATAATCTAATAAATATTAAAGTTTGGAGGTAATAGATATGGCAGATTGTAATTCATGTCCATCAAAGGGAAATTGTAATAGTCAATCAAATTGTTCTATTGAAAACAACCCTAACAATAAATTTGGAAAAATAATTGGTGTTATGAGTGGGAAAGGTGGAGTTGGAAAATCAACTGTAACTGCTTTACTTGCTAATAAACTAAAAAAAATGGGATATAAGGTTGGTATATTAGATTCAGATATAACTGGACCAAGTATTCCTAGACTTATGGGTGTAAAAAATGTAAAAGCTTATTCTGATGGCTCTTATATTTACCCTGTAGAAAACTCAAATAACATAAAAGTAATGTCTATAAACCTTATGATAGATGATGAAAATGAACCTGTTGTTTGGAGAGGACCTTTACTTGGAGGAGTTGTAAAGCAATTTTATACTGATGTACTTTGGGAAGAATTAGACTATTTATTAATAGACATGCCTCCTGGTACTGGTGATGTTGCCCTAACAGTTATGCAGTCTATACCTATAAGTGGAATAGTTATGGTTTCAGTACCTCAAGATTTGGTATCTATGATTGTATCAAAAGCTGTTAATATGGCTAAAAAAATGAACATAAATGTTCTTGGAGTTATTGAAAATATGAGCTATATCCAATGTCCTGATTGTTCTAAAAAAATCAAGTTATTTGAAGGAGAGTCTACTGAAAAGTTTTTAAATGATTTGGACTTAGAGCTTTTAGGAGAGCTTCCTATGACTAAAGAAATTATAGATATTACTCATAATGGAGTTACAGAAATTAGTGATGATTTAGATTCAATATTGACTAATGTTGTTGAAAAAATTAAATAAATAAAAATTTTGTGATTTTATATTTATTAAAAAAAGAGGCTTGTATTTATTTTACAATAATACAAATAAATACAAACCCCTTTTATGCTTATCTATGTTTTAAATACACAAAATATTCTTCTATCATGTCTTCATTCTTTACTTTTACTAAGTATTCATTATAATGAGCATTGTATGGCTTAGTCATTTTACATTCTATTACATTTTCTATGTCTTCCAACTCTAAAAGTTCTACATCCTTTAAAAATTTTCTTTCTATGAGCTCCATTAATCTTTCCATAACATATCCCCACTTCCCCTATAATTAAGATAAACTGTATATCCTTTTAATATCAAAATTTATCTTTTTATCATATTATATCCAATATATTACAGTTTCTAACATAACTCATAAATTATTTTAACAAAATGCATTGATTTTTTAATAAATATTTTTTATATTATCTATGTATTTAGTAATATTTTTTATATAGTATTTATATATTTAGTATTTTTTCGATTACATAAAGAGTTCCTCTTAATCCTACAAAAGGAGTATATGGATATATATTTACACTTTTTAGGTTTGGATTACTTATTTGCATATCCAACTTTGAATTGTGTGTCATATCTATACTAGCACCATCTCCAAATAGTGCTAATAACTCATTTTCTTTTAAATATTTGCTTCTATCCAGCTCATCGTTCCCAATATACACAGATTTGCCATTACAATCTGCATTATGTAATATATTAACTCTATCAACTTCAAGACCTAGTTCCTCTAATAAGTCTCTAAAGCCTAATGCAGTATCATAATCTCCAAATACAGCACATTTTTTACTTCCTTCATAAAAGTAAAACTTTCTTTTTATATTAAATAGATACTTTTTTATATTAGATATTTCAGTCTCATAAGCATTTTTATCTAAATCCCATGTAGTTACTTTTTGTATTTCATTTATAAATTCTTCAGTATTTTTTATTCCATAAGGTTTCTTATATACATAAGGTATATTATACTTCTCTTTCATAAAAATAGCTGCTTTTATACCTTCTTTTCTAAGTACTATATTTAAGCTTGATTTAGATGCAGTTTCTATCTCATCTATTGATGTATACGATGTAAAGGTTACATTTACTTCTTTTTTAAAAAAAGCTTTCATCATTCTTTTAATTTCTTCGCAATCTGCTAAAAAATTAAACTGGTCTATAGTACACCCAACTATATTAAAACTATCAAATTTTTCACTACTTTCTTTGACTACTTCCTTTGCCAATATATAAAGGAACTCTTCTACACCTTGGTTGTAATCATCTCTCAACCCACCTGTTGTAATTGGAATTAGTCTACAATTTACAGATTCTCTTAAAATATTGCATATCCCAATTATATCTGTTCCTATAATTGAAGATACAGATGAAGCCATTACAAAAATATACTTTGGTTTAATATTATTATCTATTTCAATTATAGCCTTCTCCAATCTATCATAATTTCCAAAAGTAACATCACTTTCACTCATATGTGTTGAATAAATTTTAGCCTTATCTTCTCCATTTAAACTTCCAATTGCTTCTATAGCATAATGAGTTGTACCTGATGGTCCAAATTCTATAACACAGGCTTCACTTATTGATGATACTGTAAATATTATTCCCATTCTGTCAGAAGGATTTGGAAAATATTTATATATTTCCATATTAAATCACTTCCTTTCTTGTAGATTTCTCTGCATCAAATAATTTAATTAATGTTTTCATTATTCCTATTGGAAGTTCAAAACCTATTTTTTGTGCATGTTCATCTAATGTTATTTGCATAAGCCCTTTCTCTCTCAATAACATTGGATTTTCATGTCCTATATAAATATCTGCATTTATATTTTCATACAAACTTCTAAGTGGAGCTATATTTGCAATTCTACTTACATATGGATTATATCCTTTTTTTATTATATTATCTTTAAATAAACTATCTTGTTCATAAAGTTCTCTCACTTGGATAAATTCTGGAACCAGTCCTAATTCAGTTAAAAAATCAACTGTTTCAAATGCCATCATTGGTGTATTGCCATAAATCAATTTTTTACCCTCCAACAGATACCTACAATCACTCAATAATGAATTGTATCTCTGTCTTTGCTTTGATAATTCATCTTGTACATCTATGTCTAAAATTTTACAAAGTTTATTATAATTTTCTATTATAATTGACTCGTTCATGTTTTTATCAAAATATATGTATTCTATGCCAAACTTATTTTTCATATCTTCAGCTAAATCTAAAGCTATCATATCTGTCACTATATTTAATTTAGCACTAGATGCATTTTTAATGTTTTTTATAGTACATTTAGACGGGATTACACAATTTATTTTTATATCTTTTTTTATGAGCAATTTTACAAGCTCTGTATCCTCTACATTTTCTTGCCTATGACCTAATATATTAACTCCTTCTTTATTTTTATAACTTTCCATAACTGATGATAGACTCTTTAAAGCTCTAGTCATCCCAAGTATATGAGAATTACAAGTATAATGCTCTGTATTAACTGTCAAAACAGGTATTCCAAGCATATCTTCCAATTCACTAGATAAAGCATTATAATCTTCACCTATCAATTCTGGTACACATGTAGTTACTATCATTATTGCGTCAAATTCGTCAATTTCTGAAATATATTTTACAGCTTCTACTACTTTTTTTTCTGCACCAAAAACTATATCCTTATCTTTTAGTACCACTGAATAAACACTATCCTTACCAACTTGTCTATGATATGCAAAATTTTTACTATAATAAGTACATTCATTCGTTCCTACTATTACAAGAGCCATATTCCTTATATACGACGCAGTCAATACAACTCCAAACAATGGACAATGTGTTCCTGGGAATACAGCATATGATAAAGACTTTATATCTTTGTCACAATCTATATCTTTTAATCTATTTAATACATCTAAAGTATACATATGTTTTCCTTTCTAATCTTATTATCCATGTAAATTCAAACTTATAAATTTACATAGATGATAACTTTTGCTTTTTAATTATTTATAATATTACATTTTCATATACTACTAGTTCTTCTACATAGCATTATTGGATGAATCCTAGGCTTTTTACTAATTGGGTCTATATCTATATCACATTTCACTTTATAGACTTCTTTTATCATCTTTTCACTTATTACATTATTGGGATGTCCATCTGCTACTATAGAACCATTATTCATAATGATAAGCCTATCACTGTATTTACTAGCTTGATTTATATCATGTAAAACCATAATTACAGTCATTTTAAATTTTTTATTTATATCTCTTACAAGCTCCATAAGCTCTAATTGATGTGATATATCTAAATATGTTGTTGGTTCATCTAATAAAAGTATATCTGGTTTTTGGCAAAGAGCCATTGCTAACCATACTCTTTGCCTTTCACCTCCAGATAAATTACTCACCAACTTATCTTTATACGTTTCAAGACCCGTATTTCTCATTGCCCAATTCACTATCTCATCATCATCCTTATTTTTACCTTCAAAAAAACCTTTATGTGGTATTCTCCCATAATATATTAAGTCTTTTACCTTTATATCTTTTAAAGATACATTGTGTTGAGCTAATAATGCCACTTGTCTTGAAATCTCTTTATTACTCATAACTTTCATATTTTTTTTACCAATGTATATGTCACCTTGTTTGATTTTCAGAATTCTAGACAGTGATTTAAGAAGTGTAGACTTTCCTGAACCATTTGGCCCTAATATAGAGACTACTTCACTTTTTTTAATGCTTACACTCAGATTGTCTATGATAATCTTATCTTCATAACCTATCTTAATATTTTTTACATTGAACATTAATAACTTCCTCTCTTTCTTAATAAATATAAGAAGAATGGACCTCCTATTATGGACATAATAACACCCACTGGAATCTCTATTGAACCCCCTATTGTTCTAGCTAATGTATCTGCAATTAATAAAACTATGCTTCCTAGTATTATACTAAATGGAATTGTATATTTATGGTCACTACCAAGCAACATACGCGTTATATGGGGTACGATTAGACCTACAAAACTAATAACACCTACTATAGAAGTAGAAACTCCAGCTAAAAATATTGCCACTAATGATATTATAAATCTGCTTTTATTTACATTGAAACCTAGATTTGTAGCTGCATCATCCCCCAATTGTAGCACATTTGCACTTCTAATAAGGAAAATTGCTCCTATCAGACCTAATATGGAATACCATATCAGCATATTTACATCTAACCATGTCTTTGTTGCCAAACTCCCATTTAACCACAACATTGCACTTTGAATTCTTTCACTATACATAGTTGATAAATACGATATTACTCCACCTAATATAGTATTTACAGCTACTCCAGCTAATATAATTCTTTCTGGTCTCAGACCATTTTTATATGCCATTAGATATACTACTGCACAAGATATAAGACCTCCTATAAAAGCAACTATTGGTAGTATACTTGTGTATTGTGGAAATAGAAGCAATATTATAATAGCAGCTACACTTGCACCAGTTGATATCCCTGTTATCCCAGGGTCTGCTAATGGATTTTTCATAACAGCTTGTAATAATAGACCAGAAACAGCCAAATTTGCTCCAACCAAGGCTGCTAATATATTTCGAGGTAATCTCATCTTATATACAATCGTAGTAACCATTGGATTGTTTTCATTTATCAGTGCATCAAAGATTTCTCTAAGGCTTAAGTTTACACTGCCTATAGTAGAAAAAAGAATTAGTAAAACAATTACAGTTATCATACCTGTAATTATTAATAAAATTTTTTTGTTATCCATATTATCCACCTAAAATTTATTTATCTTCATACAAGATATCTCCCAATTTATTTATTGAATCTTTAACATGTATATTTGCAGATACATTAAATATACTTGAATCTAAATCTATAACTTTCCCATTTTTTACTGCATCTAATGTAACCCATACAGGGTTTTTATCAAAAGAAGCATCAAATGCTTTTTTAGTCTCTTCAATATTTCCATGTGCAAATCTAAGTATATAATCTGGATTTTCTTTTAAAATTTGTTCTAAACTAAATTGTATATAATCTGACTCTACATTATCTGTTAGGTTATCAGCTATATTTTCAGCACCTACTGTTTTTACTAAGTCTCCAAGATATGAACTTTTAGTAGCTAGCATAAAATTATTTCCTCCACCAAATAAGATTGCTACTTTTGGTTTTTTAACTTGTTTTTTCGATTTTTCTACTACAGATTTTTCTACTCCCTGTAACTCATCTATAAGTTTTTTTGCTTCACTCTGTTTATTTATTTTTTTACCTAAATTTTCTATACTTTTAAGGAATTTTGTATATGTACCAGTTTCAAAATAAAAAGTATCTAAGTTATATTCTTTCATGCTTTTTTCAACATTTTCTTTAAACATACTATCAACTATAAATACATCTGGTTTTAGAGATGCTACAATCTCTAAATCTGGATTCATTGCCTGTCCTACTTCTGGTAAACTTTTATATTTTTCAGGTAAATCAGATTTAGTTGTTGGTATTCCTACCAATGTAGCATCCAACCTATCTAATACTTGTGTTGCTGCCACTGTAGCTGAAACAACATTTACGTTATTATTTGTCTCCTTAACTTCACTATCTGATGGTTTTGAGCATCCTGTTAATATTAATGCGCTAAGTAAAAATACTGAGCATAATTTTTTTAATTTCATAAAATTTCCTCCATAATAAACTTAATTTTAAACATACATTTTTTAGCTATTTTGCATAATTTTATTTGCAAGCTCTATATATACCTCTGACATTTCATTGTCTTTATCTTCTTCTATAACAGTTCTTCCATTATTCTCAGATTGTTGTACAATTTTATTCCTTGGTATATAATGAAAAACCTCACTTTTTATTTCATCAGCCAATTTTCCAACTAGTTCAATTTCATTTTCAACGTTTTTAGCATTTAATATAAGACCTTTTAAAGAAGCATATCCTCTATTTTTAAACTGTTCTACAGCTAAAGATATATTACTTGCAGCATACATTGACATCATTTCTCCAGAAGTTACTATGTACACTTCATTTGCAAATCCATTTCTTATTGGCATTGAAAAACCTCCACAAACAACATCTCCCAGAACATCATAAATTACTACATCTGGGTTATATATTTCAAATGCTTTTAATTCTTCTAATTTTTCAAAAGCTGCTATTATACCCCTCCCTGCACATCCTACACCCGGAGTTGGTCCTCCAGCTTCTATACATAATACTCCTCCATAACCTTCAAACACTATATCTTCAAGTTTTAGTTCTTCTTTTTTTTCTTTCATTACATCAAGAACTGTTGGTATAAATTTACCTTTCATCAAATTTTTTGTGGAATCAGATTTTGGGTCACACCCTATCTGCATTACCTTATATCCTAAATGAGAAAGTGATGCTGATAAATTGGATGTTGTTGTTGATTTTCCAATTCCTCCTTTCCCATAAATAGCTATTTTTTTCATTGACTTTCTACCTCTCTTACATCATAATATTATTTAACGAAATTAATTATCATTCGCAATTACTATTTTAATTGATATATTTTTTTAATTCTTAACTATATTTGTTTTTTTATAAAAATATTTGTATAAATTTAAATGAGGTGATTTTTTGAAAGATTTTAAAGATGATATGGAACTCATCATCAATGATTTTTTTGACTGTTGTAATATTCCAACAAAAGCATTTAGTAAGGATTTAAAAGAGATTTGCAGTATTGGATATAACCCTACTTTAGAAATATATTTTTCAGGTTTAAATATATTTAACAATATAAATAGTACAGATTTTATATCTAATAAAAATCTATCCTATATAATATTAAGTTTTTGTGATGATATACATTTTTTAGTTATGCCTATACATAAGTTTGATGTTTCTAGCGGTTACTTCATTGTAGGACCTTTTAAATCATGCATCAATAGTGATGTAGAGTTTGCCAATATACCACTTAAACCCTTATCTTGTTTAGATTATATATCCAATCTTTTATCAGAAATATGTCATGATAAAATGAAACATAGACCAGCTCTTAGCTTTTATGTAAAGAAAACTATAGATTATATTCATAAAAACTATTCAGAAGATATAACAGTAAGTGATATATGCAATGACCTGCAACTTAATAAAAGTTATTTTTGTTCTCTATTTAAAAAAGAAAGTGGATACACTTTTACTAATTTTCTCAATAAAGTTAGAGTTGAAAAAAGCAAAAAATATCTATTAGAAAAAGACTTATCTATTTTAGATGTTGCCGTACTAGTTGGATTCAACAGTCAAAATTACTATAGCATGGTCTTTAAAAAATTCAACAACCTTACACCAATTGAATATAAGAATATTTATAACTAAAAAATATCATTCTAAAAAGGATTCTATTTTTTTACATAGTTTTTACAACTATAGTTAATTTTTTGTTAAATTAATTATACATAAAATACTAATAATCTAAGTTCAAGTATTTAAATTACTATATATCATAAATTTTCTTAAATTAACAACAACTTAAAGATTTAACATTCTCTTAACGTATACTTAACAAAACATTAATATTTTTATTGACAAAATTTGTTATTCTATATTATGGAAACAATAAATTTTAGTTAATAAAGTTTATAATTTAGATAAAAAATTTATTAATTTCTTAAGGGAGGAAAAATCGTGAATATAGTAATTAGCCTTATCGGTGGACTTGGACTTTTTCTTTATGGAATGAGTTTAATGGGAGAAGGTTTACAAAAATCAGCAGGAAACAAATTAAAAAAAATCATTGAACTCTTAACAAGTAATGTTGTTACGGGGGTACTGGTAGGTACAGTTGTTACAGGTATTATACAAAGTTCAAGCGCTACTACTGTTATGGTTGTAGGATTTGTAAATGCAGGTATAATGAATCTAAGTCAAGCTATCGGTGTAATAATGGGAGCAAATATAGGTACTACAGTTACTGCTCAATTAGTTTCATTTAATCTTGAAGGAATAGCACCAATTGCTCTAGGTGTAGGTATTATATTCTATTTATTTACATCAAATCAAAAAACAAAGCATTTATCTGAAATACTTATAGGTTTTGGTATCTTATTTACAGGGATGGAATTTATGAAAGATGCAGTAGCTCCACTTGCTGAATATAAAGCATTTACTGATGCACTTTTATATTTTAGTAAAAATCCTATCTTAGGTATATTAGCAGGATTTGCTATAACTGGTATTGTCCAAAGTTCAAGTGCATCTATGGGTATGTTAATAGCATTAGCTTCTCAAGGAATACTTCCTCTATCATCTGCTTTACCTATCCTTTATGGAGATAATATAGGTACTTGTGTTACTTCACTTTTATCAAGTGTTGGTGCAAGTAGAAATGCTAGACGTGCAGCTGTAATGCATTTAAGTTTTAATGTCATTGGTACGATAATATTTATGCTTGTTTTAAATAAACCTATATCAGCTATAGTTGCTCATTTTGACCCAACTGATACAGCTAGACAGATAGCAAACGCACATACTTTATTTAATCTTACAAATGTTATAATATTATTACCATTTTCTAAGTACATAGTTAAATTAGCAAATAAACTTATACCTATTAAAGAAACTGAGTCAGAAATAATAAATAATACTAAGTACTTAGATGAAAGAATGTTTAGTACTCCATCTATAGCACTTGGTAATACTGTACAAGAAGTTGTAAGAATGGGGCATAAAGCTACAAACTCTTTAGAACATTCAATTGCAGGATTTTTAAATAAGAACACTGAATATGTTAATAAAGCTTTTGAGTCAGAAAAAGTTGTCAATAAATTACAGAAAGATATATTAAACTACTTATTGAAACTTTCTAAAGAACCTCTTAGAGATGATGAACGTTTTAGAACAGATTTACTTTTTAATACTGTAAATGACATTGAAAGAGTTTCTGACCATGCAGAAAATATAGCTGAATTGGCCATGAGTGTTAAGGAAATGAATATTATTTTCTCTGATAGTGCAATAAGAGAAATATATGAAATATACAATAAAACTGTCACTAATTTCAAGGATGCTTTAATAGTTTTAGATGTTAAAGATTTTGAGTTAGCAAATAAAGTTTTAGAAGTAGAAAATGAAGTAAATTACTTAGAAAAAACTTTTAGAAATTCACATATGATTAGATTAAACAATGGGAGTTGTACAATTGATGCTGGTGTACTTTATCTTGACTTGCTTACTAATTTAGAAAGAATTTCTGACCACTCAACAAATATAGTAAAACAAGTATTAAAACTTAAACAAAAAATATAGTGATTACTTTTATATGTAATCTTAAGCAATAAAAAATAAGAAGCTATATATAATGCTTACATCATTTATAGCTTCTTATTTTTTATATAATACTCAAATTTTTATAGTATTCTCTTATTATTAAATAATTCCTGTCTAGAATATTCCAATATATATGATTTCTTTTATAAAAACATCAATAATAACCAATATTCACTTTATATATCTTCACTCTAAGTCTTCATTCAATAATGTAATAAATTTATTTTATATTTGGATACTATTATATCATCTAAATATGTTATTATATATTTGAATATTTTCATATTAATAGGAGGGATTCTACAATGATAAATTATATGGTAGAAATTATATATAGCGAAAAAATAAGCGAGATAGAAAATACATTGAAAATTGAAAATATACAATATGAATTTACTTGTCGTGATGGTTTTATATTTTTGGGTTTTTATAAGATGACAGATGCATACAGATTTGAAACTTTATGTTCAGATGAAAGAATTCAATTTAAAAGAATATAATAAATTTAAAAAGATACATATTTTGTAGGGAAATGGATTTAGCTAAATTATGTGTATATATGACAAATTTCAGTTTAATGATATGATAAGCATTAGAAATATTATAATCCTACGAGGAGGTCATCTTTAGTTAATAAAAATATAGATAAATATAGTTATTTATAGTAAAATATAGTCAAGAGGTGATTATA
>NZ_JAGWCX010000045.1:0-35605 GCF_020657775.1 Clostridioides sp. ZZV14-6345
CTTGCTAAGATTCCACCATCCTCAGCTCTCTATGTTGAAGCTAAACATAATTACTCTTCCTTGTCATAGGATTTTTAATTTGCTGTTGATATTATAATATTCTAAATTTTTATAATTGTCAACTATAATTTTTTATTTTCCATAAAATTTATAAAAAGCATAGCATAATCTTTATAAATGTTCTAAAATTTAATTTAAACATTAAAATTAGAAAGGATGATATTATGTTTAGAGAAATGAGATTGAAAAAGAGAGAAATGACGAAAGAAAATACTGTAGAAGTATTAAAAAATGGTGAATTTGGTACTTTTTCCACTATATCTGAAAATGGCTATCCTTATGGAGTTGCTGTAAACTACGTGTACTTTAATGATTCTATTTACTTCCACTGTGCAAGAAATGGTCATAAGCTAGATAATATATCAAAAAACAACAAAGTTTCTTTTTTAGTAGTTACTAATGAAAATGTTATCCCTGACAAATTTAGTACTACTTATTCTAGTGCTATAATATTTGGGAAAGCTTCTACTGTGGAAGATGAAGAAAAGAAAAATGCTCTTGTAGAAATAATAAAAAAATATTCTAAAGGATTTTTTGAAGAAGGCATGAAATACATAGAGAAAGATATGAATTTAACAACTGTAGTTAAAATAGAAATTGACCATATTTCTGGTAAAGCTTCACGTTTATAATCAAATAAAAATACCTAAAAGTATATATACAACCACTTTTAGGTATTTTTATTTAATATTCTTATATATTAAGTCTCTTTAGGTAATCTCTTATACCTAACTTAACATCATTACTTGGTCTTATGTCGGAGTTATCTCCTGCTATATGAAGTATTCCATAGGCTGGATGACCTCCTCTTACTGTACATGGAACTGACAAAAGAATCATTCCCATATGTTGGGCAAATATATTCATTGCTTGTAAAGCTAGCTCTCCTCCCCCATGTTGTGAACCTGCTGTAGCAAAGCAACCAAATATTTTCCCGCTTAAAGATGCTCCTACCCAAATATCAGAAAAACTATCCATAAACATCTTCATTTGCCCAGATACATTTCCATAATAAGTTGGTGACCCTATAAATATAGCATCATAATCTAGTAGCTCTTTTCCAGACTTAATTACATTTATACTTTCAAACTCATCTTTATATTCTTTAGAATTTATTAAATAATATTGAGGAAGTGTTTTTGCAACTTCATCACTTACTTTAAATATAGCTACATCTATACTCATTTCTTCAAGTACTTTTTTATACTCTCTCGCTAATAAATATGTACTCCCACAAACACTATGAAAAATTACTGCTGCTTTCATCTTTATCCCCCTGATTAAATTCAAATTTATTTTTTATAGTAGTATTTTTATAATCAAATACTACTATATTATACTAAATGGATTTAAATATATATCACTTTTTATTACTTCAATTTCACTAAATTCATCCAAAAATCTCTTCATAA
This sequence comes from Clostridioides sp. ZZV14-6345, assembly GCF_020657775.1. Taxonomy (NCBI): domain Bacteria; kingdom Bacillati; phylum Bacillota; class Clostridia; order Peptostreptococcales; family Peptostreptococcaceae; genus Clostridioides; species Clostridioides sp. ZZV14-6345. The sequence continues at coordinate 1,473 of NZ_JAGWCX010000045.1, forward strand.
CATTCTTAAATATATCTTCTGTATCAAAATGACCACAATCCACTATACACATTCCAATATCAAGTGCATCTTGTGCTTCATGATACTTTACATCACCAGTTATTAAAACTTCTGCTCCCTGTCTTTTAGCTTTTTTTACAAACTCTGAACCAGCTCCTGTTACGACAGCGACTTTTGTTATATTTGTATTGAGATTTCCCACCACTCTGATATGCTTCATATTTAATTTTTCTTTTATTTTATTTGAAAGATTTTCTAATGTCATACTTTCATCAAGTCTACTTATTCTTCCTAGACCAAATGTCTTCCCTTTATTTTCTAGTTTGTACAAATCATACGCAACTTCTTCATAGGGATGTGCATCCAACATAGAACTTATTGCCCCGCCTAAAAGCTTCTGTGGTACCACAGTTTCAATTTTAACCTCATTTACAGTTTCTATATCATTTACACTTCCAAGGAACGGATTAGAGCCTTCTAATGGCTTAAATTGTCCTTCACCTTCTATTGAAAACGTACAATCACTATAATTTCCTATATGACCTGCTCCTGAATTGCTTAAAACCCTTCTAAGTTCATCTGAATAGTTGCATGGAACATACACTGCTAGTTTGTATAAATTCTCGCTTTCAGTTACATCTAAAACGTTTGAGTTACCAAATTCCATAATTTCCATAAAATAGTCATTTAGACCATCAAATGCTATATCAAAATTGGTATGCATAGAATAAAGTGATATATCATTTTTAATAAGTTTTTGTATAAGCCTACCTTTTAAGTCTGCACTATTAATCTTATTAATTTTTCCAAATATAAAAGGATGATGTGTCACAATTAAATCTATATTTTTAGATATAGCTTCATCAATAACATCTTCATTAGCTTCCAAAGACACTAATACCTTTTTTACATCCATATCAAAATCTCCAACTATAAGACCTACATTGTCCCAATCCTCAGCTAAGTTTAGAGGATACTTTTTTTCAATTTTTCTAGTTAGACTCTTTAATAGCATATATACCTCCAATTTATTTTATTAAATTTTCAAGTTTTTTTATTGCAACTTCACTTTCTTCTCTCTTCTTATCTATCGATTCCCCATTTTTTCCTTCTAGCTTACTAACTATAGAACTATATGTCCTTATCTTTTTTTCTATAAAATCGTTAAAAAGAGAGTCTTTATTTTCTAAAAGTTTTATTCCAACTTCATAATATATCTCATCTTCTATTATAGTATTTTTACCTGTATATTTGGCAACTATTATTTCATATATTCTAAAATCTTCTCTCACTAAAACTTCTTCTAAAATTTCATAACCGTTGTTTAAAAGGTAACGTCTAAGTTCTTCTTGTGCTTGCATCGGCTGTAGTATTAATTTTTCTACACTGTGTGCTACTTCTTTTTTAGCTTCAAGAAGCTCACTTATTAGAATTCCACCCATACCAGCAATTATTATTTCTTCTACTTCTCCTATTTCAAGAATCTCTATACCAGAACCCAATCGTAAATCAACTTTATCTAAAAAATTGTTCTGTATGACTTCTTTACGTGCATTGTCAAGAGGTCCTTTATTAACATCCGCCAACACTGCAAATGGTACTCTTCCCTTTTTTAACAAATATACTGGTATGTATCCATGGTCCGTTCCTATGTCAGCTATTTTTTTACCATCTGTCACTAATGATGCTATTTTCAATAATCTATCTGTTAATTTCAAATATAATTCTCCTTTCAATTCCCTTTATTTATAGAATTTAGTCCAAGTTATAGGCACTAAACTAAAATAACTACAAAAATAAAATTAAATCTTTACTACAAAATAGCCATGAGATATCACTTATCTCATGGCCTTTATCACAAAAACATTAATGATGTATCTTTTTAATCTAAATAATCTCTAAGTTTTTTTGATCTACTTGGATGTCTTAATTTTCTTAGTGCTTTTGCTTCTATTTGTCTTATTCTTTCCCTAGTTACATCGAACTCTTTTCCAACTTCTTCAAGAGTTCTAGCTCTACCATCCTCAAGACCAAATCTAAGTTTTAATACTTTTTGCTCCCTATCATTTAATGAGCCAAGTACATCCTCTATTTGCTCTTTTAATAAAGAATATGCTGCTGCCTCTGCTGGGGCTGGAGCATCATCATCTGGAATAAAATCACCTAAATGGCTATCCTCTTCTTCTCCTATTGGAGTTTCTAAAGATACAGGGTCTTGAGCTATTTTCATTATTTCTCTTACTTTATCTTCTGTCATTTCCATTTCTTTTGCAATTTCTTCTGGTTTTGGATCTCTTCCAAGTTCTTGAAGTAGTTGTCTTGATACTCTTATTAATTTATTTATAGTCTCTACCATATGAACTGGTATTCTTATAGTTCTAGCTTGGTCTGCAATAGCACGTGTTATAGCTTGTCTTATCCACCATGTTGCGTAAGTACTAAACTTATATCCCTTTGTATAGTCAAATTTTTCGACTGCTTTTATAAGACCTAAATTTCCCTCTTGTATTAAATCTAAAAAAAGCATACCTCTTCCTACATATCTTTTTGCTATACTTACAACTAGTCTTAAGTTTGCCTCAACTAATCTTTGTTTTGCTATCTCATCGCCTTCGTGCATTCTTCTAGCAAATTCTACTTCTTCATGTGGTTTAAGTAGAGGAATTTTTCCTATTTCTTTTAAGTACATTCTTACAGGGTCATCTATACTTATCCCTTTTGGTAAAGATAAGTCCACAGTTTCTATTTCTATTGCAGAAGAGTCGTCATGTGAAATTGCTTCTGCATCTTCGTCTAAGTGACTCATACTTAAATCGTCATCAGCAACCGAAAAATCTATATCAGCTTTATAATTTTTTGTTTCTGTTATTTCTATTCCCAGATTCCCTAAAGTCTCATAAAGATTTTCTACTTGATCCTTATCAAGTTCAGTCTCCGAAAAAGCTTCCATTATCTCTGCAAGTGTAAGAGAACCTTGCTTTTTTCCTTTTTCTATTAATGTCTTAGCAGTAACCTTTTTTAACTCTTTTTTATTCGATTTATTTTCCACACTCAAACCTCCTTTCTCTACAAGCTCTTTAAAATTTTATTTATCTCAACTATTTTTAAAGCAATTTCCATAACTCTACCATCTACCTCTTTCATATCATTATTATTTTCTAATTCTTGTTGTTCTATCAACAAGCTATTAATTCGCTCTTCTAATGAGTTTTTTCTGATATTTGTTATTATTCCTTCTATTTCCTTTGTGTTCTCTAAGTTTATACTATTCAAAGAAATTGAATTTAATTCTTTTAAGTATTCTTCGGATATGTTTAAACTTTTCAATTTGTCAATAGTTATTTTGTCCAATTCTTGATTTTTAATCATGTAATTTAAAATTTCTTTACTTTCTTTCAATAAAAAATCACTTTCTTCTACTTTAAGTAAGGCTATTTCTCTAATTTTTTTATCTTCTAACATTATTTTTATTAGAGTTTCTTCAACTAATTGTTTTCCGTCTTGTCTAACTTCGACTTTCTCAATTACTTTTTCTTCTACTTTTTTTTGATTTTTGTTATTATACAGCTTATTATAATTTTTACCATAGATTTCTCTCTTTATAGACTCGACATTAATATCTATTTGATTGCTTAAATACTTTGTATAAAAATCAATTTCAACAGGACTTGTCAATTGTTTTATAATTTTAGAAGCTTCTTTTGCGAACTTCACTCGTTCTTCATCTTTTTGAATGTTAAATTCTTTTTTAAGATGATCTATTTTATATTTTATGTAGTGAGTAGAAACATCCATAGCTTTTTTATAATCACTAAGTCCATATTTTCTTACAAATTCATCTGGGTCTTTAGCATCTTTTAAATCCAACACTTTTACATTGATACCTAATTTAGTAAGTATATCTATAGCTCTTAAAGTCGCTTTTATTCCTGCTTCATCAGAATCATAAGATATAATAGCAGTGTCCGCATATCTCTTTATTAAAATGCCTTGTTGTTCAGTCAAGGCTGTTCCAAGGGTTGCTACTACATTTCTTATACCGTACTGATAAAGCGAAATTAAATCCATATACCCTTCAACTAAAACTATACTTTTACTCTCTAAATTTTTTCTAGCAAAATTTAATCCATATAAGTTCTGTTTTTTATTAAAAATTAATGTATCTGGAGAATTTAAGTATTTTGGCAAAGAATCATCCAATACTCTTCCTCCAAATCCTATTATGTTTCCTCTATAGTCGAATATAGGAAACATAACTCTATTTCTAAATTTATCATAGCAATTAGTTCCATCTCTATTTTTTGCAATTAGACCACACTCCAATAAATCTTGTTTTTTATATCCTTTACTGATTAGAGTGTTCATAAGCGAATTCCATGAATCCAAAGAAAATCCTAAACCAAATTTCTTAATAATTTTATCATCTAGTCCTCTTATTCTTAAATATTCATACCCAAGATTTTTACTTCCCAACAAGTTTGAAAGATAAAATCTAGCTGCTTCTGTGTGAATATCTTGAAATTTTTTAGATTTTTCTATTTTAATTCTAGTTTCTTCATTCATGTTAGTATTAATTTCTATACCGCATTTATTTGCTAGAATTTTTACAGCATCCATAAAATCTAAATTTTCCATTTTCATGACAAAATTTATCACATCTCCACCTTCACCACAACCAAAACACTTATAAATTTGTTTTGATGTATTTATATAAAAAGATGGTGTCTTTTCGCCATGAAATGGGCATAATCCTTTGTAATTAGCTCCAGATTGTTTTATATTCATATATTCAGATATTACACTTGCTATATCGCATCTAGCTTTTATTTCTTCAATAATGTCTTTTATATCATTCATATTATCACCTTCTGGTGTAATTTTTTGTGTTAACATTTCTATTCTACACTATATTCTAAATTTGTCAATCACTCAATATACAGAATTCGACTTTTTTTATTGATATCCTTCTTATTAATCAAAAAAATTTTATTTTTTATATTAATTCTATCAATATTAAGTCTTTATTTATATCAAATAGTCTAACTATTAAATTATATAACTTATAAATTCATCTCAATAACCATTACGAATAAAAAAGAGGCTTTTGCCTCTTTTAATAATTATTAATTGATTTCATTAAATCTTCAAATTCATTAAAGCAAAGAGATTGAGCACCATCTGATAAAGCATTTTCTGGGTCAGGATGCACTTCTACCATTATTCCATCTGCTCCACATGCAAATGATGCCATTGACATAGGTTTTACTAAGTATCTGACTCCAGTAGCATGACTTGGGTCTACCACAACAGGAAGACCTGTTTCCTTTTGAATAATTGGTACAGCAGCTAAATCTAATGTGTTTCTAGTATAATCATTATAAGTTCTTATACCTCTCTCACACATTATAATATTACTATTTCCTTCTATTGCTATATATTCAGAAGCACCTATCCATTCAGTAATTGTTGATGCTATTCCTCTCTTTAACATAACAGGTTTGTCTTGTTTTCCTACTTCACTTAAAAGAGTAAAGTTTTGCATATTTCTTGAGCCAATTTGAATTATATCGCTTATACTGTATAGTTCATCCATATCCCTTATATCCATAAGTTCTGTAATAACAGCTATACCAACTTCTTCTTTAACAGCTTTTAATATCTCAAGACCTTCTTTTTTTAATCCTTGAAATGAATTTGGCGATGTTCTTGGCTTATACGCTCCACCTCTTAAAATATTTGCACCATGACTTTTTACAAATTTAGCAGTCTCTAAAAGTTGCTCATAACTCTCTATTGCACATGGTCCAGCTATTATAAGTTTATCCTTTTTTACAACTATCTTTTTATTATTTGTATTTATCTCTATCTTTGAATTATTATTAAATAGGTTTTCTTTCATAACCTACAAGCTCCTTTACTTCTTCTCTTTCTTCAGCAGATAGGAGGTTTAAATGTTCTTTTATTGATTTTTCATTTATTATAAGTTCTTCATTTAAATCCATAAGTGGTATCAAAACGAAAGCTCTGTCTTGAATCCTTGGATGAGGTATTATTAATCTTTCATCAGTAGAAACTACATCATTAAAAAATAGTATATCTACATCTATAGTTCTTGGTCCCCAATGTACTATTCTCTCTCTGTGTAGCTCTTTCTCTATTTCTTGACAATATTCTAACAACTCATAAGGTTCAAACTCTGTTTCTATTTCTACACACATATTTAGAAAATCTGCTTGTTCTGTATATCCCCATGGTTTTGTTTCGTATAACTTTGATTCTTTCACTTTATATATAGAATCACTATTTATCAAAAGTTCGCATGCTTTTGATAAATTATCAAATCTATTACCCATATTAGTACCAATTCCCAAATAAGCCTTATTCATCTCTTGTTCTCCTTATCTCAACACCAAAATAGTCATAAATACCATTTACAGGAGCTTCAGGCTTTCTAACTCTAACCATAACTCCATTTATAAGTATAAATTTATTTAAGACTTCTTCAGCAATATTTTCTGCCAAAGCTTCCAAAAGATTAAATTGTTTATTTTCAGTAATATCCTTAACAACACTGTAAACTTCAGCATAGCTTACAGATTTATTTATATCGTCACTAAGTCCTGCTTCTCTTGAGTCAACATAAAGTTCCATGTCAACAAAGAATTTCTGACCTAGAAAATTTTCTTCTTTAAGAACACCATGATATCCATAGAATCCCAGATTACTAAGTAATATTTTATCCATTATATTATACCTACTTTCTGTATATTGCATCAGTCATTCTAGCTGCCATTAAGTTTTCATAAACATCATGCACTCTAACTATATCTACACCATCTCTTATCCCAAGAACAGTGGTAGCTATTGTACCTTCTAATCTTTTTTTAGGTTCGACTGGAAGTACTTTTCCTATTACTGATTTTCTAGATGTACCAAGTAAAACGGGATAACCTAAGTCTTTTAATTCATTCAGTCTCCTTAATACTTCAATGTTTTGTTCAAAATCCTTGCCAAATCCTATTCCTGGGTCAAGTACTATTTTTTCTTTTTTTACTCCACAGTTTATTGCCATTTCTATGCTTTCTTTAAGAAAGTCTTTTATTGACTCCATTATATCTTTGTCATAGTTTGTCCCATCTTGATTATGCATTATACACACTTCTGCGTCATATTTTCCTATTACAGAAGCCATATTTTTATCTTTTCTAAGACCCCAAACATCATTTACCATAGTAACACCTAATTTTAAGGCTTCTTCTGCGACATCTGCCTTATAAGTGTCTATTGATATTGGTATATCTAGTTCTTGTTTAAGTTTTTTTATTACAGGGATTACTCTTCTTAGCTCTTCCTCTGAGTCCACATAGCTATGACCTGGACGTGTAGATTCTCCTCCTAAATCTATTATATCAGCACCTTGGTCAACCATATCTTTTGCATGCTGTATTGCTATGTCTAAGTTATTAAAATCTCCTCCATCAGAAAAACTATCCGGAGTTACATTTAATATTCCCATTATATAAGTCCTTTTACCATAATCAAACACAATTAATGACACTCCCTTAAATTAAATTTTATATCTAAATAAATGATTATATCTATAAACAAATTGCTACTTCATAGTAATCAAACTCATAGCCTCAGCTCTAGATGCAATATCCTTTTCAAATATACCTCTCACTGCTGATGTAACAGTTTTTGAACCTGGTTTTTTTACACCTCTCATTGTCATGCACATATGTTCAGCTTCTACTACTACTAAGACACCATAAGGTTGCAATTCTTCCATTATTATATCTGCGGCATTTTTAGTGATTCTTTCTTGTAATTGTGGTCTTTTTGCCAATGTATCTATTACTCTAGCAAGTTTAGAAAGACCTGTAAGTCTTCCTCCTTTTGGTAAATAAGCAATATGTGCCTTTCCAAAGAAAGGAACTAGATGATGCTCACAACATGAATAAAAGGGAATATCTTTTACCAATACTAATTCTTCATGTTTTTCATCTGCAAAAAGAACTTTTAAATGTTCTCTTGGTTCTTCACTAAGACCAGAGAATATCTCTTCATACATTCTAGCAACTCTATTTGGAGTCTCGATTAGACCTTCTCTATCTGGGTCTTCTCCAATTGCCTCTAATATTTCTCTTACTGCATGTTGTATCTTTTCTTTATCAACTTTATTCATTTAAACTCCCCCCATTGATTTGTGACTAGAAGATTAGTTTTATAACCTCTTTTGTCTCAATTTCTTTAAAAATATAATTATAAACATCTAAAAGTTTTTGATAATCATAGTTTTCACTTACTCTTGATACTAGTTCAAAAAGCTCATTGTTTTCTTTTTTCAAAACTTTTAGTAATTTTTTATCTTTTGGTACCCATTTATCATTTATATTAAAGTACCCAATTATTATATCTTTTAAATATAAATTCGTCAAAAAATGATATTCAAAAACATCAAATTTTTCTTTATTTTTTAAATTTGATATTTTTGCTTTAATATCTTGTTTTAAAAAAGACTTTTCTTCCAGTGACATTTTATTAGGACCATCTAGGTAAATATTTCTACTTATCTCTTTTATAGCGTTTGATATATTTCCATTATCAAATAGTACTTTAGCATCTTTCATCTCTTTAATAAAGAAGTACTCTCTATCTGATAATAATTTTTTTACACCATCTTTTGAAAAGTAATTTATATCAAATTCTATTCCCTTTTTTTCAAACAACACTCGCTCTTGTTTTTCTCCTTCTTTTACAAAAACGAATACATCAATATCGTTTATTTCTACATCATAAAGAGTAAAATCTACGTATTTACTAGAACCCACCAAATACACTGCTAAAGTGTTTTGGTTTTCTATTATTTTAGTTATCTCTTCATTATATACTTCATAAATACAACCTATCATTTTTTGTCTCCAATAAATTGTTAATATTTTAATTTATTCTAATAATTCTACTATTTTATCAAAAATAACATTTTCTTTATTAAATTTTATTTTGTCAATTTCTGTAACCTTCATAGCGCCCATAAGACTATTTGTGACAAAAACAAAATCAAAACTACTAATTTCTAACATATTAATTTCATTTTCTACCAACTCTATATGTAATTCGTCACAAATCTTTATAATCCTTTTTTTTATTATTCCATTTAATATTGGTAATTTACCACTAGGAGTGTACACTCTTTCTCCTTTTATGAAAAATATATTGCTCATAGAACATTCTAGTATTACACCATCTGAGTTTACAAATATACCATCATTATAACCATCTTTATTTGCAACATTTTTGGTATATATATTTTCAAAATAATTAGTAGTCTTATGTCTATGAATTAAACTATTCCCTCTAACTATTGGTGATATAGTTAATCTAAACCCCTTATCATAGGTCTCTTGATTATATGGAATATCTCTAATAGATATATTATAACCTTCATCAAAAACGGTAATTCTAAGTGCTTTATTAATAACATTTTCTTTTTTTATATATGTAACAATTTCATTTATCAATAAATCTTTTTTATAGTTTATATCTAAATCTAAGCATTTTATTGAACTTAGCATTCTTTCTATATGGATATTTAAATCTATTGGTATGCCATTTTTAACTTTAATAGTTTCAAACAAACCAATTCCAAATTTACTTAAACTACTATCAAAACCTACACTATTCTTCATAATATCCCCTCAAAGCCTTCATTATAGATTTTGCTTTATCAAGTGTTTCTTGATATTCTTCATCTGGGTCAGAATCCCAAGTCATTCCTCCTCCAACTTGAAAGTAGACTTTTTTATCATTTTTAATTATTGTTCTAATCGCTATATTAAAATCCATATCACCATTAAAACCTATATACCCTATTGAACCAGTATACACATTTCTTTGTGTTGGCTCTAATTCATCTATAATTTCCATCGCTCTAATCTTAGGTGCTCCTGTTATAGACCCCCCTGGAAAAGTTGCTTTTATTACATCAGTAGCATCTTTATCATCTTTTAGCTCACCTACAACTGTTGAAACTAAGTGATTTACATTTGCATACGGTTCAATTACAAACAATTCTGGAACTTTTACACTTCCAGTTTTAGATATTCTGCCAATATCATTTCTTTCTAAATCTACTATCATAAGTAGTTCGGCTCTATCTTTTTCACTATTTTTAAGTTCTTGTTGAAGTTTTAAATCCTCTTCTTTATTTTTACCTCTTGGACGAGTACCTTTTATTGGTCTAGTTTCTATTTTCTTATTAACACATCTTATAAATCTTTCTGGAGAATTTGATAATATGTGTGCATCTTCAAAGTTTAAAAATGCTCCAAATGGCGCTGGGCTAAATCTTCTTAAATCTCTATATAATTCAAAACTTGTAAGTTCTGTTTCTCCACTAAACCTTTGTGTTAAATTAGCTTGGTATATATCTCCTTGTCTTATGTACTCTCTAACACTTTGAACTGCATTTTTAAATTCTTCTTTTGTAAAGTTAGATTTAAGCCTTATAGGTTTTACCTCTTTTTCTTGATAGCATATGCTATCTATACCTTTTTTCTCTTCTTTTAATATTTTTTGTTCTATGTAGTCAATTATCTTTTCTTCTAATTTTATATCTATATTTGGAGTAGCTATGTAAGTTTTTTCCATAAGATGGTCTATAACTATTACATGATTATAAAATCCAAAATACATGTCAGGCATACCAATATCATCTATAGTAGTTCTAGGTAATTTTTCTATATAATTACCTAAATCATAAGATAAATATCCTACAGCCCCTCCTACAAATGGAAGGTTAGTATCATTTGTAATCCTATATCTATCTAGTTCCTCTTTTAAAACTTCTAAAGGATTTTCATCAGTATTTTTATATTTTAATACCTTAAATGGTTGGCTACTTATAAAAGAATATCTTCCCAATTTTTCTTTATCCATAGCACTATCTAATATAAAACTGTCACGTTCATTTCTAAAAATAGTAAATATCTCAAAAGAATTCAGTTTAGTATTTATCTCTCTTATCATATTACATATGTATCCTTTCTCTAGCTTCTGTTATAAAGTTTTTCAGCATTTCATGACCATACTCTGACAAAATAGCTTCTGGATGGAATTGCACTCCTTCTATTAAGTAGTCCTTATGTCTAATTCCCATTATTTCACCTTTATCAGTAGTTGCTGTAACTTCTAGTTCTTTAGGAACTGTATTAGAATCAATTATTAGTGAATGATACCTAGTGACATTTAAAGGATTTTTAAGTCCACTGAAAACTCCTTTATTAATATGGTTTATACTGTATACTTTTCCATGTACAGGCTGTTGTGCCTTTATAATATCTCCTCCAAAAACATGTCCAATAGTTTGGTGACCCAAACAAATTCCTAATATAGGCTTTTTCCCTTTAAAATACTCAACAATGTCTATACAAATACCAGCTTCTTTTGGAGAACATGGTCCTGGAGATAATACAATTACCTCTGGATTTAGTTCTTCAATATCCCTTATTTTGATTTCATTATTTCTTTTTACTACAACTGTTTCCCCTAATTCTTCTATATATTGTACTAGGTTATATACAAAAGAATCATAATTGTCTATCATTAAAATCATACTATAAATCTCCCCCCTAAAAACTATTTTATTAATTCAGAAACTGTTACAAATTTAAAGCCTTTTTCAATCATTTTTGGGATAAACATATCTAAAGCTTCAACTGTATCATTAGTCGCATAATCATGTAAAAGTATTATATCTCCATTTTGTACTTTTTTAATTATTTTATCTGCAATACTATTAGCACCTGGATTTTTCCAATCCTTCACATCTACACCTGTCCATAAAATAACTTTATAGTCATGCTTCTTTGCAATTTCTATTAGGTCCTTTTCTCTATAACTTCCAAATGGTGGTCTAAATAATGTGGGTTTTTTCCCAGTTACTTCCTTTAAAATATCTTCACACTTAATAATCTCCTCTTCTATCTGACTAGAACTTAAATTACTTATATCAGGATGATTAAAAGTATGATTTCCTATCTCATGTCCTTCTTTACTTGCTCTTACTAGTGGTTCTTTATACCATTTTGCATGCTTTCCAGCTATAAAAAAGGTAGCTTTTACATTGTATTTCTTTAATACATCTAAAACTTGACTAGTTTCTTTAGGATGAGGACCATCATCAAAGGTAATTGCTACTAATTTTTTTTCCCTTGAACCATGCTTAATCAAAACATTTCCATTAGTATCCATCATCAAAGCAGAAACTTTACTAAAATTAGATATTAGTATTATTCCACAAAACAAGACTACTGCTATTAAACACTTATATACTGTCTTTTTTTTCCATGATGTCATTTTTAAACTTCCTTTCAAATATTTTAGTTATTTATAAAAGTTTTGAGTGTAATATGTTTTATAACTTCCTCCAAATATTACTCCAACTCCAATATTATTATAATTCCCTAAAATATTTTTTCTATGTCCTTCAGAATTCATCCAAGCTTCATGTGCATATATTGCATTAATCTGTCCTGCTGCTATGTTTTCTCCAGCTGAAGTATATACTATCCCTTCTCTTTTCATTCTGTCAAATGGAGTTTCATTATTCTTATTTATATGGTCAAAAAAATTATTATCTCTCATATCTTCACTATGTTTTCTTGAACTCAAAGTTGCCTGTTCACTGTATTTAAGCGAGTTTAATCCTCTTTGATTTCTAACACTATTTACAAGGTCTATAACTTCAAGTTCAAAACATTTTTTAAGTTCTTCTCTATCATCTGGATATAAATTTTTAAACTCATCTTCAGTACTTTTATCAATTATTAAATATGAACAAACTCTATTTTCTTCATGAATATCGTAGAAAATTGTAATATACTTACCTTCTTTACTTATTATATCATATTGATTTTCTGAGTTTATTATATATCTAGTATTTCCTTTTCTCTTATATTTTAATGGTGTAATCTTAGTTCTCACTGTCTGTCTATCTTGATTTATTTTTATATCTTGATTTTCACATGAATTCATAGAATTACTGTAAAGTGCCACTACTTCATCATTTTCAAGCCCAACCATTGCAAATTCTTTTCCATATTGATTATATATATACCAATCAAAACCATATTCACTAGTATCAATTCTACCAGGTTTGCCAATACTTGATAAAACTTGACTTAAATTATCTCCTAAACTTATTTTTTCAAAGTTCTTTATATCTGATTCTCCTAAGTTTTCCTCTTCAGCATTATTTGATTGTAAATTTTGATTTTTTTCTTTTTTCTCTTTCTTAGAATTATCATTTATATTTATCTTTTCTAAAAATTCATTCCATATTTCACTTTGAAAAAATTTTTCTTTTAAATCATATCCTTCTTCTAATAATTCAGGACTATAAAATAAAACAATAAGTATCACTAACACTAAAGCAATTAATTTCTTCAATATACCCCTCCTTTGTAAAATAAATCAAAAATTTTAATATTATATTCATTACGCTAATATTGATAATGTATACTAATCAATATCATTTATACCTATTTACAGTAAGTATTAGAAAAAAGCTTTACCTACTAATAGATAAAGCTACAGTCTTAAAGAAAATATTTCATCTAATGTTCTATCAAAGATAGATGGCTTATCGAATTTCCAAGTCCCTTCATAAACCAATTCATTATTTAGATAAAAAGTTCCTTGCCCATGTTTTTTTCCATGCATAAATTCGCCTACATATTTTTTACCTTTTTCCCATATATAAGTTCCCTTACCATGAACCAAATTATTCTTCCATTCTCCTTCATAAAGTATTTCACCTTCACTATTGTAGCAAATGCCATACCCTTCCATCTTTCCAACTTTAAACTCACCTGCGTATATACATCCGTCACTCCACTTATAAATACCTTTTCCATCTTTTTTCCCATTTTTCCAAGTTCCAGTATACTCATCTTTGCTATTATACAACATATTTCCAACACCATTCATCATATCTTCCTCAAAATGACCTACATACTCATTTCCATTTGAAAATACAAAGTTTCCTTTTCCATTTTTCTTATCTTGTTTGAATTCTCCGATGTACTCCATAACTGTTCCTTCATCAACAAAAAAAGTATATGAGCCTTGACCTTCCATCTTTCCCTCTAAAAATTTGCCTACATACACATCCCCATTTGAAAATTTATATATTTTATTTCTTGGCTTTTTTGTATCAACATCATCTATATCACGTATTGTTTTTCCTTCTAACTCTAATACTTCATTTTCTGGAGCAAAATCGCCCTTTTTTAAAACACGCTTCTTCATGTTCTTTATACTTTTAATCTCTTTGTTTACTTCATTTATATATTTCAAATAATTATCATACAAATTAACATATTCTTTAGATAAATTCATAATGCCATTCCTCCAACGTTATTCCTAGATATTTTACTAAATCTATTAAATTTATTATATCCTAATAGTGGTCATGTTTTCTACATATTGAGTAATTTTTTCAATTTTAATTTTAAAATGATATCTTTTAAAGTGATACACAAATCATTAATAAAACCTTTATTTTCATATACTAAATTTAAATAAGCTGAGAATTATAATATACAAATTCATATTATAGACTCTCAGCTTGTAAAATTTTCTATAAATCTTTTGCTTTAAACCCTCTTCCTTTTACCTCTGTAACATCATTTACAGATATAAAAGCTTTTTTGTCGTACTTCAAAGCTATATCTTTTATCTTTGGTATCTCATTTGATGACACTATTGTATATATAATCTTCTTTTTTTGATGAGTGTATGCACCCTCTGCATCTAAAAAAGTTACACCTCTAACTAAACTCTTCATTATATCTTCTGCTATTAAATCGACTTCATTTGACATTACCATAACAGATTTTTGATAATTCATTGCATCTTTAATAAAACTCATTGAATAAGCATTTAAAAATAGACCTATAAGAGTGTATAATGCTAAATCTAACCCAAATAAAAAACTTCCTGTAAGTACTATCAAACCATTTATTGCTAAAGCAGTATCTTTCATTTCTATATTCTTCTTAATTTTTAGTATAGCAGCTATTATATCTGTACCACCTTGGGAAGACCTAGTTCTAAATACAACCCCAACTCCTAAACCAGACAATATACCACCATATACACTTTGAAGCAATATATCATGTATAGGTATAATCTGACTTATTTCCTGAGTTGCACCTAATAATAATGAAAATACAATCATATTTACTAAACTTGAAATACAAAACTCTTTTTCAAGGTATATGAACCCTAAGATAAATATTGGAATATTGATTAAAAATG
Source organism: Clostridioides sp. ZZV14-6345 (assembly GCF_020657775.1). NCBI lineage: Bacteria > Bacillati > Bacillota > Clostridia > Peptostreptococcales > Peptostreptococcaceae > Clostridioides > Clostridioides sp. ZZV14-6345. The sequence goes on from NZ_JAGWCX010000045.1 coordinate 16,794, forward strand.
TTAATAGACCCACATTTATATTTGTTAAATAGTTTATAGATGTTGCTATACCTGTAGCACCTCCACTAAGTAGATGTGCTGGTCTTAAGAACCCATTTATACCTATAGATGTCATCAACATCCCAAATAACATTGTTGAATATCTTAAAACTGGATGTTTTTGTAGGGTATTCTTAACTTCACTCATTTCTTTCTCCCTTCAATCCTTTTAAATCTTTAGAATTTTAAAAACTTATTTTTACATATATTATATTATTCCTGATGTAATAGATAATATTTCAAATAAATTTTTTTATATAATTTCTTGAACTGTCATCTATTACATCATCTATTATAGTATCTTTTTCATATATGTCTAGTGCAATTTTTACTATTCTAATCTTTAAAAACGTTCAAATCATCTCATTTATGCTTTAAATGAAACTTTTTCTAGCATGATATGATACTACTTATTATTTAACTTGCAATATAGTAAATTTATAGTATTTTTTTCTAAATATCCATTTTAACAGTAATTTATTTTATTTTAGCAAATTTAAACTTAATAATTGTCTGTTCATAATTAATTCCTAAATGAAATTTTTGTTTTTATAATTTCAGTACATGATTTTTTTATTTCATTATTTGCATTTTTTTCATTCAGTTTTACCTTAAAATTTTTTTATTTTATTTTGTTTTAGGTATTCAATGTACTGATTTTAATTTTATTTTTTATATAAAATTCATTATAATAGGTATTAATATTACTGTAATTGTCCCAGAAACCCCAATAGAAACACCACTCATAGCTCCCTCTACTTCTCCAAGTTCAAAAGCTTTTGTAGTTCCTAGAGCATGTGCAGACGTTCCAAGGGCAATTCCTTTAGCAACTGGATGATTTATATTTCCAAGTTTGAATACTGTAGAAGCAACCATACCACCAAAAATACCTGTAAAAATTATGGCCACAACTGTTATTGATTCTACACCATTTAAAGAATTTGCTAAAGATATTCCCATTGGTGTTGTTATAGATTTGGGAATCAGTGAATTTATTATACTTACATCTGAATTAGCTATTTTACCAATTATCAATACAGATACAAAAGAAATAACTATACCACAACCTATTCCTGCAATAATCTCAAACATATGCTTTTTAAATAATTCAAATTGTTTATAAAGCGGAACTGCAAGTACTACTGTAACAGGACCTAAAAAGAAATTTAGACTATCTGCTCCTATCTTGTAGTTCTCATAAGGAATTTTAGATATACTTAAAAATAATATTATCCCTATGATTGCAATTAATAAGGGATTGCACAGGGGATTACTTGTTTTTCTTTGAATATATCTCCCTAAATTAAAAAATACTATTGTTACTATTATACCAAATACTGGCGTCTGTAATACGTTATACATTTTTTTGTCCTTCTTCCTTCTTTTTTATCATCTTTTCCACTATAATTCCAGTCGTATACATTACTATTAGTGTACTTAAGCATATGACAAGTAAAAGCACTAATACATTTTCTCTTATTAGGTCTAATGACTTTATAAGTGATACACCTGCTGGTATAAAAAATATAGCCATATTGTCAAGGAAAAATCCACTTACATTTTCTATGCTACTTAAATCTAAGACTTTAAATTGTAGTAGTAGAAATAATAATAGCATACCAACTATACTCCCAGGAATAAGTATAATTCCCTGTATAAAGGAACTTATGTACTCTCCTATTACCCATATAGATAAAATTATTACTAATTGATTGAAAACTTTCATCTTCCACCTCCAAAAATTAAAGAGATTGCTTCAAATCATATATTTGTAGTTTTATCAACAAGCAAATATCTTTCTTTAAATAGAAAGTTCTAATTTGATACAATCTCTTTTTAAATTTATTTTTATTTTAATTTAATAAAATACATACTTGGTTGTTTCAAAAAACTTAACTATATAAACCTATTTTTCACTTAAAATCTCTTTTATTTTTGAATTGTTATACATACTGTCTGGAACTTCACTTCTTAAACTATAAAAAGTTTGTTGTGCATTTTTTAAATCACCATTATTATAATAAAGCATACCAAGTTCATAATATGAGTCATCATAATACTGGTCATGTTTAGTGTAAGTATTTATATACTTTTTGTAATATTTTATAGCTTCATCCTCATTTCCCAATAACTTATTCGTTATTGCTAATTGATATATTGATTCAGAAATATATTTTTTAGTTTTTCCAGAAGAGACTATACTTTTAAAATTATCTATAGCTTTTTCATATTCTTTATTTTTCTTTAAATCTAAAGCTTGATAATATAAATCTTCCTCACCAGTTACAGTTATCTCTTTTTCTGGTTCTTTATTTTTAACCTCATTTAATTCCTTGTTCGTTTTTTCTAATTTTTTACTCGTTTCTCCTAGCTTTTTATCAGTTTCATTTAATTTTTCCTCTTTACTACTTATTTGGTTATTTAAATTTTCTATTCTCTTTTTGCTTTGAATCAGATATACACCCATACCTATTAAAACAAAAATAACTATAATATATGGTAAAATGTTTTTCTTTCTTTTTACTTTTTTTACCTCTTCCTTTTTACTAGTATCTTCTTTTTCTTCTTCATCTTTTTCAAATATTGGATTATCTTTATCTATCTCTTTAAGCCTATCTAAATATCCTTCTCTTTTTTTTACATTCCCTAGTTTATCATACAACAAAGATAAAATTACATATGGCTCTATTAGTTCAGGTTCTTCTTCAACTATATTCTCTAAAATATGTATTGACTCATAATTTAATTCTTCATTTATGAATCTTATAGAATGATTGTACCTTCCTAAAAAAGTTTTAAAATCTTCAGATGAAATTAGATTTACATATTTTCTAGATATATGATTATTTTCATAACATAAAGCAGTATAAAAACTCTCAAAGGACTTAGCAAAATCACATTTTAATAACTTCAAAAGACCTCTAAGATTTAATATATCTATATCTTTAGGATTTATCTCTAAAGCTTTGTTAACCATATTAATGGCACTAGTTACATAATTTTTATACGCTAAATCTAATGCATTATTATATCTTTTATATGATTCTAACTTTAACTCCTTTGATGTTGTGTCTGACTTTGAATTTAAAGCTCCCTGTAAGTTTAATAAAGTTTCTTCTTTATAATTTGTAGTCACATAACTCTGTTTTAATGCTTTTAATGTTTCATCACCGTCTTCTTCTTCTATATTAAAAAAAGTCAAATCACTTTTATTATCTTCTATCAAAGATATATCTAAAATTTTTCTAGGCATGTTTTCTATATCTTGTTTTATATCTTTAACTAAAATAACACTCACCTCCACTCTAAAATATATATTTAAGATAACATATTTAATATATCAAGTCAAAACTATACATATTTTGCCATTGTTCTCATAATAAAAAAGGTAATCCTCTTCTTTTATGAAAAGGTTACCTCTTTTTCAATACTATTAACTTTTAATGTTGAATTTTTTTACTTTTCTATAAAGTGTAGCTATGCCTATATTTAAGGCTTCAGCTACTTTTTTCATTCCTTCTGTGTTACTTCCATACTTTTTTATAGCATTTTCTATAGCTTCCCTCTCAAGGTCATCTATGGTCTTAACTTCTTGTTTATATAATTCATCTAGTTTAAAAGATATTAAGTCAGACATACTCCTTACAAATGCAGTTAACTCCTTGTCTTTTGAAAGTATCTTTTCTTTTTGCTCTTCATTAAATGCAGCTATACCCAAGATTCCAAGTATATGCTCTCCCATTTTAACAGGAGTACATATATCAGCTAATTCTTTGCAATTTTCTCTATTTGCACATTTATTACAGTTCTCTTCTATTTCCTTATTTATAACATAGGATTTTCCATCTTTTAAAACAAGAGAGTATACAGATTTCTCTGATATTGTTTCTCCTATTTTACCTCTGAATATTCCTGTACCTGCTATCCTAGTTAAATCTTTTGTAACTAAAGTAACATCTACATCTAATACATTAGAAATATTCTCGCAAATACTTTGAACGTAATTCGTTATATTATTTAAATTCAAAGTAATCCCTCCTATTTAGATTTATATTTTTTAATACTCTACATAAATCCTATTCTTGAGAACTTTAAGCTTGCGGTTGTGGTGGTGTCTCATTAGGCTTATTATCAGTTGGTGGTGTTTCTGGTTTTTGTTGATTATCAGTATTTTGATTATTCGTGTTTTGGTTATTTTTATTTTCGTTTGGCTTTTCCTCTGGCTTTGGTTCCATAGTCCCAACTAATATAATACCTTCCTTCTTAGGATAATATGAATTAGCTATTTTTTCAGTTTTAATTTTCTTACCATTTGCATCATTAAATGTTCTATATGTAGATACAGAATATGCATTTCTTCCACTCTTATCTACTTTTTCTTTGCCTTTAGGCATTGTAGAGTCATTAACCCTTTTCATGGTAGTTTGTGAAACACCATCTAATTTTGTTGATATTGTTATGTTTTGTTTATCTTCTGCACTTCCATATATGTTGCAAACAATTTGATTCCCTGAAACGTAATTTTTTATGTAAACTGGATGTTTTAGATTATTTTTAAATAAGAAATCTATTCCACTATCTGCAACAGTTGCATCTCTTCCCTTTGGAACATAACTTGATGGTATTGTATGATTTTTTACATTAACAATTTCTAGACCTGCGTATAACACAGAATTATATAATGTTGATGAAACTTGACAAACGCCTCCACCATAGTCTTCTTCCATCTCACCTTCCATTATTACAGGTGCACTCTTATATCCATTTTCTTTACTTCTTTTACCTGTATGATTGTTAAATGAGAAAGTTTCTCCTGGCATAAGTAATATATTACTTATATTATCTGTTGCTAATTTTATGTTTATGCTTCTATTTACTTGAGAAGTTTTAAATGTTGTCGAATATTTTCCTAAATTTGTATCTATATTAGCAAGTTGTTCTTTTTTTATCTTTGCTGGAGTAGATTTTACTACCAACTTATTTTTATAATTGCCTTTTTTAGTTTGATTATTAAAACTCTCCATACTCTTAGAAACATCCATTTTAAGACCATCAGAATCTGGTACAACTTTTACTTTTTCACCACTTATATCAAGCGTTGCATCTTTTACATCTACATCTATTTCTTTTGCTATTTTTTCCATTTCTGCTTTTAACTTGTTTTTGTCATAATTTATCACTACTACTAAGTTGCTCTTTTTTCCAAAATTTGCTGAAATAGTTTTTGATAAATTCCCAAAGAAACCACTCTTTCTATTTAAATTATATGCATTTTCTACTGTTTTATCCAGGTCAGTAGATAAATTTAAATCTTTGCTTTTCACTTTCCAACTTCTATCATTGTAGTTAAACTCAACACTCTCTAACTTGTATTTTTTAGCTAACTCCTGTTTTGCTTGAGATTTAGTTAGTTTTCCAACACTTACTCCATTAACATATGTGTTTTTTACTATTTTCTCTCCTTTAAATTGCATACACATTATGCCTACAAAAATTATTGTTACCAATACTATAGCTCCAATAGCTATAACTAGCTTTTTGTTCACATTGCTCATCCCATACTTCTCCTTACAATAAAATTATTTATATATACCTACTATTATATTACTACATAATGCGCCTTAAAAACCCAAAAATTTTTTAATTATATATTAATTTAACATTATTAATATAATTAATTAATATTCATTTAGTCCATTTTCTGATATGGCATATATTTTTTCATTGTAAATATTAATAGCATAAACCTCTTTTCCTCTAAATAATCCTTTATTTACCACAGCATAATAATAAATATTTTTATATTTCCCAAACAATTCTTCTAAACTCTTTTTACTTTTTACATATCTGTCAGCTTTCTCTATATCTAATATCTCAATCTTTTTATACTTATTTTCTTTTTCATCAAGAGTATTAGTTAATACAAATTTAGCTTTATCTTTTGTAATACCAAATTGATAACTTCCATCTTCTAATATTCTAAAGTACCCATCTCCATAACCTACTTTGTAATCTTTTTTACCATCTTTATATGAATATAAATCTTTAGTTTTTGCACTTACCAATACCTCATTTATTAATTTGTCATACTCATATACTTCAGCATAATAATATTTATTATTTTTTATCATTTGTGGAAGTGAGTTTATAGATAGATTTGCCTTATTTTTCCCACTTTTTTTGGATATTACATTTATAATATCATCAGACGTTAAAGTATACAATGAGAGATTCTTTTTATATTTTTTTTCTAAGCTTTGTACCTTTGCATCATCTGAATAATCTTCTTTTAGATACTCTATATACTGTAATGCTCTTTCATAATCTCCAGAAGTATTTGCCTCTTCAGCCTTACTTATATAGTAATCATACATTTCCTCAACACATTGCTCTTTCCCATTTTGAGCCATATTATAGTATTTTTCGTCCTCTTTTAACACTTTATTATACTTTTCAATAGCTTCATAATACTTATATACTTTTTGGTCTTTTACTGCTGAATCATAAATATCTCTAGATTCTTTGATTGTTTCTATATTTTGTTTGTATACATCTAGGTTACTGCCCATGCCATTTAATATTGAAATAGTGTTTATATAGTTAATGGCAATATCATGAGTGGTATTTTCTTCTTTATACATTTCTCTAACTCTATCAGCTTGAGCTAATAAATCATCCACAGATACATTTATTTTGTTTAGTTCTTTTACTGTGTTTATTAATCCAATAAAACTTTCTTGACTTATATCTCCATCTAAATATTTATCACCACTATTTAATAACAATTTATTTATTTTTTTAGAAACAGACTTATTAAATCTTTCCATTTTTGAATCAAAAAACTTTTTTTCTATACTTGCATAGTAATCAACAGCTATAGAATACTGTCTTTTCTCTATAATTTTTAACAACTCATTAGCTTCATTTCCTACACTAAACTCATTACTACTTAAAAAAAATACTATTATTAAAACAATTACACCTAATGCCGATAATGAAACTGCAACTATAGATTTTCTTTTTTCATCAATAAAATCTACAGCTTTCTCAAATAAATCTCTAAAATTCATTATAGTTCCCTCTCCATTTAGCAATATTTATATTTTATGGTAACCTAAATTTCTTATTGGTTATTATATCATAATTCCTGAAAAAAAATAAAAACACAAGTTAAATCGTGTTTTTATTTTACCTATCAATCATTATTTTATACATAAATATTTCCTTTACATAAATTATGATATCTTTCTTTTTATATCCCTAGAATGACTATTTTGTTTTTTATTAACACTGACATTTTTCATTCTTGTTTTATGTATAGTTTTGCTATCAAATATTTTTCTAGCATTGCATAAAACAATTCCAATTGTTAAACAAACTGTAAGCACGCTTCCCATCAAAAAGTAATAATCCAATCCTATATGTACTCCCATAACTGAATTTATTAATACTAATGCAAAAGTCATTGCAAAACATATCATCATGGAGATAACTAAAATTCTTAGAATTTTTTTCAATCCAATCACCTCGTATAATCGCTAATATTGACACTACCCCTTATCCATTACTATACCAAATTAGTAAAAAAATAGCAATTACTATTGTCACTTTATTAGGAAAATATTAAATCTTTTTAATAAATATCTTTTTTTGACATAAGGATTCCTTAATTTTTAATAAAGTAGTAACACTAATATGTATTAATTAATAGAATAGAATAAATGATAATTTATTGAGGGGTGATTCACATGCCAAATTTGCCAAGTTTAGGATCAAAGGCTCCTGATTTTAAAGCCAATACAACAAACGGCTCTATTAGACTCTCTGATTATAAAGGTAATTGGATTGTTTTATTTTCACATCCTGGTGATTTTACACCAGTTTGTACTACAGAATTTTTATGTTTTGCTAAATATTATGACGAATTTAAAAAAAGAAATACAGAACTAATTGGTCTAAGTGTTGATAGCAATAGCTCACATTTAGCTTGGATGTACAATATTTCTTTACTTACAGGTGTAGAAATTCCATTTCCTATTATAGAAGATAGAGATATGAGAATTGCCAAATTATATGGCATGATATCAAAACCAATGAGTGATACATCAACTGTTCGTTCTGTATTTATTATAGATAATAATCAAATTTTAAGAACAATTCTTTATTATCCACTAACTACAGGAAGAAATATTCCAGAAATACTTAGAATAGTAGATGCACTTCAAACTAGTGATAGAGATAATATAGTTACTCCTGCGAATTGGTTCCCTGGAATGCCAGTGATTTTGCCATATCCTAAAAACTATAAAGAATTAAAAAATAGAGTTAACAGCTGTAATAAGAAATATTCTTGTATGGATTGGTATTTATGTTTTGTACCAGATAATTATAATCATGAAGAATTGAACAAGAAAATTGATAATACTTATAGTTGGAAAACAGAACATACTAAAAACATTGAGAATGAATGTAATTGTGAACATGAACAGCATGACTACACTAACAAAGCTCTTGACTGTAAACAAGAACACAAAACTGACATAAAGGATGATTGTAAGCATGATAAAAAACACAACAAAAATACTAACAAGGCTCACAACTTCAAGCAAGATAAGTTTAAAAATAAATCTTGTGATGAAACAAATTATAACTATGACAAAGACAAATCTTGTGACAAAATAAGCTCTAGCTATGATAAAGAAGATAGTAGTTATGAAGATTTCTATAAGCACAATTATAAAAACTACGATTATACTAGTGAAAAAAATACTAAAAAAATAGCTATGAAGACTTTAAAAGAGTCAAAAAAATTAGTTAGACCACAAATAACAGACCCATACAATCCAATAGTTGAAAATGTAAACTGTCCAGATATCAATCCAATTGTGGCGGAATATGTTCTTGGTAACCCAACTAATGTAGATGCACAATTATTGGATGCAGTTATCTTTGCTTTTGCAGAGATAGACCAGTCTGGCAATTTGTTTATTCCTTATCCTAGATTTTTAAATCAATTACTTGCTCTTAAAGGTGAAAAACCTAGTTTACAAGTAATTGTAGCTATTGGAGGTTGGGGAGCTGAAGGCTTCTCTGATGCAGCATTAACTCCTACATCTAGGTATAATTTTGCAAGACAGGTTAATCAGATGATAAATGAATACGCTTTAGATGGAGTGGATATAGACTGGGAATATCCTGGAAGTAGTGCATCTGGGATAACATCAAGACCTCAAGATAGAGAAAACTTTACACTTTTACTAACTGCCATAAGAGACGTTATAGGAGATGACAAATGGCTTAGTGTAGCTGGAACAGGAGATAGAGGATATATAAATTCAAGTGCTGAAATAGATAAAATAGCTCCAATAATAGATTATTTCAATCTTATGAGCTATGATTTTACAGCAGGTGAAACAGGAGCAAATGGTAGAAAACATCAAGCAAACCTTTTTGATTCTGACTTATCTTTACCAGGATATAGTGTTGATGCAATGGTAAGAAATCTTGAAAATGCTGGAATGCCTTCTGAGAAAATCCTTCTTGGTATACCATTTTATGGAAGATTAGGTGCTACTATAACAAGAACTTATGATGAACTTAGAAGGGATTATATAAATAAAAATGGATATGAATATAGATTTGATAATACCGCTCAAGTTCCATATTTAGTTAAAGACGGAGATTTTGCAATGTCATATGATGATGCTTTATCAATATTCTTAAAAACTCAATATGTTCTTAGAAATTGTCTAGGTGGTGTATTCTCATGGACATCAACTTACGACCAGGCAAATATATTGGCTAGAACCATGTCTATTGGTATAAATGACCCTGAGGTATTAAAAGAAGAACTTGAAGGTATTTATGGGCAATTCTAATAGAATATAAGAAAATTTTATAATTATATAAAAAAGCAGATTTTATTATATTAAATAAGCTGTGTCTAATTAATACTACTATTAATTGTTTCTAAATTAGATACTTATTTTCTCATAATACAATCTGCTTTTTTAATCAAAATTTATTTAATTATAAGTTATTTAATTATAAGTTAAGAGTTTAAATATACTCTTATAGCATCTTACTATGTATAAATAGCTTTTCATTATACACCAATAGCTTTTTTAGCTAATTTATCAGCTTCTTCATTATACTTATTTCCAGAATGTGCTTTAACCTTTGTAAATTTTACATTAAGCTTATTCTTAATACTGTCATAGAAATTTTTATATGCTATAGTTCCTTCTTTATTTGTTTTCCAAACTCCAGTACACCACTTTTCAATACCTTCATAGTCAAAATATAAAATCAAGTTTTGAATGTTATTATCAATACAATATTGCATTGCAATCTTAGAAGCTTCTATCTCCCCAGCTACATTTCTCATTCCTACTAGAGTTTCCTCTTTTCCTTTTTCACTATAGGTTTTTATAACTTCATTATTTTTTAAAATTACAACACCTGAGCCATACATCTTTATTGAATGTTCATAGCTTCCATCTACATACGCTTCTATAAATTCCTCGTCTTCTTTAAAGCTTAGTTTTTCTGACCCATAAATATATTCTTTTGCTTCTTGCAAAGTAGAAAAACTCTTATATTCAGCTCCTGAAAATCCATTTACTTGTTTTTTGCACTCATCCCATGTATTATATACACCTATACTTTTACCTTTTTTTACGGCATAAAACTTTTGTTTTGCCAAATATATCACTCCCACTCTTAGTTTTTATGTTCTTCTCTCATAAATATATCTAAATTTATTAGATAGTTTCTATCAAAATATTTTACTTTCATATCTTTGTTTACAATATCTATATGATACACTTCTCCTTTTACAGCTCTTTGTCTTATATTTTCATTCATATCTTTTCTTATAATATCCTTATCAACATCATTGTTATCTATTTTAGCATCAACATTCAACGCTTTTACAGTATCGAATATAACAGATTTTAGTATTAGACTTCTAGATTTATTGAAATGTTGCTTTATATAAGTATAAAACTCATTGCTATTCACCTTTGAAATTTTACAACCATGTAAATCTTTCTCTAATCTCTTCAGCACACTTATATTAGTTCCTACATCAAAAATCACAAAACATCCATAGTCATATTTACTTCTTAAAATTCTCCCCATAGCTTGCTTTACCTTTATGGTCATTTGAGGATAATTTATAGTATAGTAGTCTATATTATACTTCTTCATTATAGTAAAATACAAAGGGTCTTTTGGACTTAGATTTGGAAGCTTGTCTAAAGTTACACATACCAAACCATCTCCTGGAATATCTACACCCTCAAAACATCCTTTTGAACCAAGTACTACACATTTTCTACTCAAATCATTAAGATGCCTAATACCCTTTTTATCAGCATAAATTTCTAAGTTAAAACCATGTAAATATTTTTTCAATATTTCATAAGTCTTTTCTTGTCTATCTTTACTATTAAAAAGAGCCAAGGTATGACCTTCTGTAATCTGCGATATATTAGATATAATTTTACTCATTTCATTTGGAAATTCAGAATTTCTGTACTCACAAATATCAGAAAATGCAACTACAGAAACTCTATTTTTATAATCAAAAATTGGTTCTATAATCTTTTCCACATTCTTAACTCTGTCTATTCCTAATGTATTTTTAAAATAGGACATACTTTCAGATAAACTCAAAGTTGCAGACAAAAATATTCCTTTCTCTAATTGAGATAAAATATTTTCTTCAAACAAATCTGCTATTTTTAATGGCACTACTCGAAATTCAAAGTCATTATAATTCTTATCAATTTCAACTATTCTTGCATAATCATCCTTTTCATCATACTCCAAAAAGATTTCAAATATAATCTTTATATCCTCTAAATCTCTTGTCTTTGCCTTTCCAAATTTATATACATCTGCTTCTTTATCTATACTATCATCATCGATATTCCTATAAATTGTTATTATTATTGAAACTAAATTTTTTATTATTTTTTCACAGCCTAACTTTATCTTTTCACTATAAGCTCTATAGCTTATTTCAGTATCTACACCATTCTTCGTTAGTTTTCCCACGATTTCATCTATTTGCAAATTTAGTTCCCATCTTAAATTATAATTACTTACACTATTATATTCATTACAACTCCCAAAATTTAATATTGAATCTATCTCTTCAATAATAAGATTTATACTTCTAGCAATTTTTTGTTTATCTTTTATTTCAATTTTTAGTACATTATAAAATTTATCAAAAGCCTTTATTTTCCTCATATTTCTGCTATATTTTTTATATATAAAGCTACTATTTTGAATAAACTCGTAAGGATAAATTTCTTGTAATAGATACCTTAAGGACTTTGAATTTATAATACTTGAAAAGAAATCATATCCTTTTTCAGTCAAATTATGTGCTTCATCTACTATTATATTTTCTAAAGGTTTTTCATCCTTATATGGCCATTTAGCTAATAGTGAATGATTTACTACTGTTATATGTTCATCTTTCAATTCTTCTATTCTATTTTTATATAAGCAATCCTTTTTACATTTTTTAGGTCTGCACATATTTGAGTCACAACTTACATTTCTTAAGTGAATACTTATTTCCTTGAAATTATCAAGCACCAAATAATTTATTTCTTCTATATCTCCATACTTACCACCTTCAACTAACCTCTCTAAAAATATTAAAGATAATATTTCTCCTTTAGTAGGGTTTTGAGATTCATAATCTGCTACATATGTTTCCAGTCTATCTATACAAATATAGTTATTTTTTCCCTTTATATATCCATAACTTACTTTTCCATTCAGTCCCAAAGAATCTAACACATTTGGAATATCTTTATTTATTAATTGTATCTGCAACTCCTTTGTATCAGTAGAAATTAGTAATCTTTTTTTATTAATTCTAGATTCTAATATAGCAGGCAATAAATATCCTACACTTTTACCTATACCAGTTGGAGCTTCTATACACGCAATTTTTTCTTCATATTCACTATTTCTAAACAACTCCCTTATTGTTTTAGAAAGCTCATATTGACCAGGTCTATACTCATATGTAAATCCTTCTTTATTCTCCCAGATAGTTTTATATTTTAACAATTCTTCATAATTTTTTTCTTCTTCATTTAAAAGTTTTAAGGTTTCTTTTTCTTTTTTACTTTCTTCTTTTGAATTAAATCTCTTGTATTCTTTTTTAACATTTATATTGTTTGATAAATCATAATTTGCCTCCTCTAAAAATTTACTCCATTCCCATGTTGGGAGATTAAATTTTTTAAGATATGAATTTATTTTAAAGCTTAATGGCTCTAAAGTAGTTTTTTCATAACTATTAAATCTTACTAGAAGGCAATTTACAACATTTATTATATCAATAGCATCTGATAAAGCCCTATTTTTCACTTTAGAATTACAATTTGTTAAAGTATTTTTTAAGTATTCTAAGCTATAATCTTTATGATATGGTTCTAAAATAACTGCTAATTCAATTGAATCAATAAATTTGTTTTTTAACTTTGGCATATGATATTCAAAAAACTTTTTTTTCAAACTTAAATCATGACATATAATCAAGCTATCTTCTACAAAATTTATAAGTCTATCTTCTACTTTTTCTATTTCATTAGCTATTTCTAAATCATTTTTATCTAAATTTCTACATATTGAGAATACTTCTATAGGTACCTCAGATTTATTTTTTATTAATGATTGATATGTATCTACTTTCCAATCTTTAACCTTAACAGCTCCAACTTCTAAAATTTCTGAATTTAAATAATCTAATCCACTAACTTCTATATCTAAAAACACAACATTATTCAATACACTTATTATATTATCCATTTTTATATCCCTTCAAGTTAAACCAGCCTAACTTATTTACAATGATTGCTCTTTATATTTTATCATTTATATATACTTTATTTAAGATAATTAATATTAATTTTATACATCTTACAATAAACTTATTTAATTTATTATTTGTATATATGAATATTTTTAACTATAAATATTCAAACTATATTGTAAGAAATACACTTTAAATTTTAAATAAGAGGTGAAATTGTGAAAAAAGATAGCCTAAAAAAATACATTATGATAGGAACATTTGCTCTAATACTTTTTGGAATTGCTAGTATAAATTTTAAATCATTAGATAAAACAAAAACTCAGATTTCTAACCCGACACTAGATACACATGAATATGATTGGTATTTTAACCCTAGAGAAGATGGTAAACAGCCATCTCCTATAAAAGAAGCAGATTTTTTCAAAAAATATGATGGGTATTATGTAGGAAATCCTAATGAAAAAGTTATATATCTATCATTTGATGCTGGATACGAAAGCGGAAATACTCCAAAATTATTAGATACACTTAAAAAACACAATGCTAAAGCACAGTTTTTCGTAGTTGAAAGTTATATAAAAAGTAATCCAGATTTAATAAAGCGTATGGAAAAAGAAGGACATTTAGTTTGTAATCATTCAAAAAGCCACCCATCAATGGCAGGTATTACAGATTTTGAAAAATTCAAAGAAGAAATTACAAGTGTAGAAAAAGCATACAAAGATGTTACTGGAAAAGAAATGCCTAAATATTTTAGACCACCAATGGGTAAATTTAGTGAACAATCTTTAAAATATACACAAGATTTAGGATATAAATCAATATTCTGGAGTTTTGCCTATGTAGATTGGTATGAAAAGAAACAGCCTACTCATGAATTTGCCAAAGATAAAATTTATTCAAGAACACATCCTGGTGCAATAGTTCTACTACATCCAAATTCATCAACAAATACTGAAATATTGGATGAGGTGCTTACACATTGGGAAAAGGAAGGTTATAAACTTAAAACTCTTGATTATTTAAGTAATAAAAAATAATATTATAAATTAAATAAAACTCCATCATGAATTATAGTAAAAATACAGTTATTTATAAATACTTTAATTCTTAATGGAGTTTTTTACTTTTTATAATTATTTAAAAAGTATTGTCCATTCATTTATCTCTTTATATCCTATATTGTGATATATTTTACCTGCTATATCATTGTTATAAAAAAGACATGGAACCTTTCCTTCCAACAACAATTCTTTACTTAAATTGTAAACCATATAACTTGCAAGTCCTTTTCCCCTGTATCTTTTATCTGTACTTACAGATACTACCATTGCCAAAAAACTAGTTTCCATACCAGTTGACACAGTGCTAATCATAGTATCATTATTTTTAATAAAATATGCTCTTGCATTTCCTTCTTTTAAATGCTCTTTTCTTTCTTCTATGTAATTTTGACTTACTTTATAGTCTGAGCTATTTAAA
Organism: Clostridioides sp. ZZV14-6345; assembly: GCF_020657775.1. NCBI lineage: Bacteria > Bacillati > Bacillota > Clostridia > Peptostreptococcales > Peptostreptococcaceae > Clostridioides > Clostridioides sp. ZZV14-6345. The sequence continues at coordinate 32,164 of NZ_JAGWCX010000045.1, forward strand.
AGCTTCCCTATTTCATCAATATCATTTTCCTTAGCATTTTCTATTTTATACTCCTTCATGTTAGAGAAATCTATTTCTTTTATTTCTTTCAATATACAAAATTTATTATCTAGTTTTTCATAAAAATCTTTGTATTTACTTGTCAGCCTATCTATTACACACTTTTTTCCACTTATACTTTCTACATCCAAACTTTTTATATGATTCTTCAGTTCTTCTATATCAAAATCATTTTTTAGACTATAAATTATAAGTGTTGACTTATTCTTTAATACTATAGAAGTTATATTTCCTCCTTTCATTTGAGACCATATATCTTGAGAGTGAGAACTAAATCCATAGTTTTCAACATATCCAATTATGAATAAATTTAAACTTTCTTCATGTGATACATATTGCCAAAATTCTTTTTCCAAAGTATTATCTATTTTTACAATCAAGTATATATCCTCCTTTTGCGTTAATAATGATATACCTTATAATTTATAGTATCATTTAAAATCATTATATTCTACCAAATATTCTTAATCTTTAAAAAATAATTTAAATTTTTAAATTATTTGGTTTATATTAAAGTTATACAGTTAAATAAACTATATACTTAAATGTCTATGCAATATGTTCATATTTATTTTTATATTCTGTTATTGCTTCATTCCAAGCTTCTTCTACTGAGATACCTTTCTTATTTGCAATTTTTTGTGCTAGTTCTATTATTTTCATAGCTTTTCTTGATATATTCATATATATTCCTCCTTTAAATTATCATAAATTATTTTAAAGTTAAATTTCTATAGTTATGTTGTATATTTATTTACTTATATCTTACTAATTATTTATGTACTAAATATGAACTAGACTAGAAGAAATTTAGAACTTAATAAAACATAAACTTTATACACAATTCATATATATTTGTCATATCACAAGACAAGTGATATAATTTATTATCATTTTATGGGGGTGATATATTATGAAAATAAGAGATGAATACACATGTCCTCTTGAAATTGTACATGACATAATCAAAGGAAAATGGAAAACTATCCTTGTATTTGAATTAAGACAATCTAATAGAACATTTTCTGAATTGGAACATGGTATTTATGGAATAAATCAAAAAATGTTGATTCAACAATTAAAAGAGTTACGTGAATTTGGGATTATTGATAAAATAAGTTCAGTTGGCTATCCATTACATGTTGAATATTTTCTTACTAACCGTGGTAAAAAAATGTTAAAAGCAGTGGAAATAATGCAAGAAATAGGAATCGAATACATGCTTGAACATGGTCAACAAGAAATTCTAGACAGTAGGGGAATTTGCTACAATAAATAATTCTATACATACCAAAAAGTAAGTAATTTACATTTATTATAATAATATTATAATAAAAAATAGATAGGAGGTATGAACATGTCTATAGCTTTAATATTAATTGATATTCAAAATGATTATTTTAATAATGGAAAATGTGAATTATTTCAATCAGAAGAAACAGCTGAAAATGCTAAAAAAATACTACTGTTCTTTAGAGAAAACAACTTACCAGTTATTCATATAAAGCATATATCAACAGATAAAACAGCTTCTTTCTTTCTTCCTCACACTTATGGTTCAGAAATAAATAAAACTGTTTTTCCACTAGATAATGAAGAAATTATAATTAAACACACACCAGACAGTTTCTTTAAAACAGGTTTACAAAACTTCCTTGAGGAAAAAAATATAACTAATCTGGTTATTTGTGGAATGATGAGCCATATGTGTATTGATACAAGTGTAAGAGCAGCAAAGAAACTTGGATACGACATAACTCTAATAAGCGATGCATGTACAACAAAAAATTTATCTTGGGATAATATAGAAATTCATGCTGACACTGTACATCAAGTATTCATGGCATCATTACAGAATAGTTTTGCAGATGTAAAAAACACAGATACTTTTTTATCTAGTTGTTATAAATAAAAAATATTCACTATGTTAAAAGAGCAAGCTTAATTTATTTAAATTTGCTCTTTAATCATTTAAATTTTAGATACTTTCTATCCTTTTTATATACATAATATACTTTTATCTATTTTATATTCATATATAACTATTATATAAATTTTAAACTTTACTATATTCACATAAAAAATGTAGTATTATAGTATATATAATATATAAGGGGGTGCTAGATAAATGAATAATCATATATTGATTCAATTTGGATATATAGCAAGAATCATTACTGCTGGTTTCTGTGGAGCTTTAATTGGATACGAAAGAAAGAACAGACTAAAAGAAGCTGGAATCCGCACTCATTTTATAGTGGCATTAGCTTCAGCACTTATAATCATTGTTTCCAAGTATGGATTTAATGATATAGTAGGTACTCCAGGTATTGGTCTAGACCCAGCCCGTGTTGCGGCACAGGTTGTCAGTGGAATAGGTTTTTTAGGTGCTGGATTAATATTTATTAGAAATCAATCAGTAAGTGGACTTACTACAGCCGCTGGTATATGGGCAACAGCAGGTACAGGGCTTGCCATTGGTTCTGGATTATACTTAGTTGGCATTGTTTCAAGTATCATTATTGTTATTGTACAGATAACACTTCATAGAGATAGGAAATGGATGAGACTCCCTACAGCAGAGCAAGTTTCTCTTAAGATTTCTAATAGCACTGATTCGATAGAATATATTGAAGATAAATTTAAGCAATCTAATATTGAAATTATAAACATGAATATTAAACGTCTTGATGGAGATTGGTTAGAAGTAGTTATATATACTAAATTACCTAAAGGATACAAAAAAACGAATTTATTAAAATTATTTAGCGACAATCCTCTTATAGAAACTTTAGAAATATAATATAAAAAATGTAAAACCCAAGATAATAATATATTTTGGTTGGATTTGATTTATTTTCTTTTTATCCTATTTATTATCTAATTTGTTGAATTTTAGTTATTTAGTTATAGGAATTTGAATTTCAGTTGTAAATTGTAGTGTTTCCTTTATATTTATTTTGAAACGATTAAAATATCAATCATTAAATCAATATTTTTACTTTATCTTATTTATATTTATTTATAGTTAATTTTATATAATAAGTTCGGTGGCAAATGGTTTGAAAAAAATTTGCAACTCTGTTTTTAAGAGTAAAATAACGTTTATATCCATAAATTTATTCAGTTTTTAAACAAGTATGTTAAATAATAATTCATTTTATTGTAATTTTATAGATACAGGGTCAAATGATTTTATACTAGAATACAGAAAAAATGTAGTAGAATCTTATTTACATTAAGTGATGGTATTAGTAAGTATAATTGGATAGATTTTGTTTGCTAAAACCCTTTTTAGTTTTATCTACTATTTGTATTAATATATAGTACTACAAAACTATTGGGTATATTTTAATCTTAAGAGAAACAAAAAATGTTAACT